>DAOWMR010000073.1 GCA_030642995.1 Spirochaetales bacterium | reverse complement strand
ATGGCGAAGTGAGAATCTGTTCGGCATTGGAAGCAATGAGCGAACGAAGACCGGACAGTCTCTCGTCGCGAGTGGCCGCTCCGAGAGACTCGCGGACTGAATCCGTCATCCCTCCGCGAGCCTGTCAACGAGTTTGGCAATGACCGTGTCGGCTCGTTCATTCTCAATCTGGCAGGTTCCGGCGGCGTCATGGCCCCCACCCCCGTATTCCAGCATGAGCTCACCGATATTTGCCATTGACGATTTGTTGAAAATGGACTTGCCCACGGACATGACGGTGTTCTGTTTCTTGAAGCCCCAGATCACCTGAATGGAGATGTTCGTCTCCGGATAGAGCGCGTACTTGATGAAGCGATTCCCCGCGTAGATGGTCTCTTCGCCCCGGAGATCAACAACCAGAACATTCTTGTGCACGGCGGCGCACTTTCGGGTCTGCACGCGAAACAACTCCTGATGCTCCAGGTAAAGATCGGTACGTTCGCGAACGTCCTGAACCTGCAGGATCTCTTCAATCGGGTGCTCGCGGCAGTACTCAATGAGATCCATCATGAGCTGGTAGTTCGAAATCCGGAAGTTCCTGAATCGACCCAGTCCCGTCCGCGCATCCATGATGAAATTGAGAAGGTCCCAGCGCTCCGGTTCCAGAACATCATCCATCAAGAAATCTGCGGAGTCCCCTTTGTCCACCGCGACCATCATGTCGGACAGCAGTTCTCGAAATTTTCCGGCCCCACCGTAATAGTCATAGACAACCCGAGCAGCCGACGGGGCGTCCGCGATGATGATGTAATTCTCGCGTTGCTCATTCCGTATGGTTTCAGAGTGATGGTGGTCAAATGCGAGATGGACACCCTCCACGTACGGGAGATTTGTCGTGATATCGTTGTCGTTGATTTCGATGAGTCCGTCCTGCATGTCCTTCGGGTGAACGAATTTGATCTCGTCTATGAGATCGAGCTCCTTCAGCAAAACGGCACAGGCAAGGCCATCAAAATCGCTGCGTGTGACGAGGCGAAATTTCTGCTTGTCATCCCGCATGTATTCCCCTCCGAAGTCGAACGAACGGAATGCTAACCGAAATGGTACCCTCGTGCAAGATAATCCCTTTGTTGCCAATATCCCATTGCTCCTGTAGAGTCGGCCCCATGATTCTGGTAGGCGATATTGGAGGCACAAACACAACGATTGCCACAATCGAAAAGCGTGACGATCGGTTCAGCATTGTCCACCGCAAACGCTACGCGTCGGCCGAGCTTTCCGGAATGGAAGAGGCGCTCGATGACTATCTCAGTTCGGCAGATGTCGTCAGGAGCGAACTTGAGACGTGCTGCCTGAGCGGAGCGGGCCCCGTTGTCAAAAACCGCTGCTTCATGACCAATGTCTCGTGGCCCCTTGACGGGGATGCGGTGGAGGCGCAACTCGGCATCAGGACATTCATGATCAATGACTTCAGCGCAATATGTTACGCTCTGCCCCTGGTGGACACCCACGACGAGATCCAGACCGTCTCCATTCCCCACACAGATGGGTCGCGGCCGAAGCCTCACGGACCGGTGCGCGCAGTCGTGGGCGCCGGCACAGGACTCGGCACGGGCTACCTGATTGAGGATCGCGGCCACTACACCGCTCACCCGTCGGAAGCCGGACACTCGGACTTCGCACCTCAGGATGATGACATGGTTGCACTGCAGACCTACCTGGAGGCCAAGTTGCCAACCCGGCCGGGCGCCGAACAGTTCATATCGGGTCAGGGAATCAAGAACATCTACAACTGCTACCGTGAGACGGGGAGAATCCAGCCCGACGCAACGACGCTGCACATTGATGCCCTGCCCGATGCCGAGAAACCGGGAGCAGTGGCACAGCATGCGACGACCCACGCGGGACTGGCCCTGGTCATGCGTCTCTTCGTGCGCATGTATGCGCGCTACGCATCAAACATGACGCTTTGTTTCCTTCCGAGCGGCGGTCTGTATCTGGCCGGAGGCATCGCAGCGAAGAACGAGCGTTGGATCCTTGAAGATCATCTCTTCATGCAAACGTTTGAAGACAACTATAATGAGCGTGTGATTCCGCTCCTGCGTTCGACGCCCGTGGTTCTCATCAAAGACTACTCGGTGTCTCTCTACGGAGCGGCCCACGCCGCCATTTCTCTCGCGTGACGGAAGGGGGCAATCGTGTCTGATGGCAACTCGCTCTCCACGGAAGACCGACAGGACATGGAGAGCAAGAACATTGATGTTGAGATTTCGCTCGACATCCTCTCCCGGTTCAATCAGGGCGATTTTGATCACTTTGAATCGACCCGTGTAGACGACATTCCGTCGGTAGATGGAAAGACCGTTGTGGACTTCACCGGAGAGCCTTCCCTTCAGGTCCGGGAATCGGCCGTAAGAGAGCGCCTCACCGGCCTCATCCCCGATCCATTGCTCAATCGAATCGGCACGGAACTCGGAGAAAACCAAGGCGGAATGCTCGCTTTCTCTCGAGCCGACCTCGAATCCATCGGTTTGATGCTCATGCCCCGAGTAGCCTACGGCGTTCTGAACGGCGGGTCTGCAACAAGCTACGCGGACGGCAAGAAGAACAGGGCGTTCAGTGCCCAGCTCATCAGCCTACTCCAGCATCAATTTGACGAAATGGCCGAGATCAGCCATGGGCATGCCAAGGGGCTCACGCCGGCATTCGTGCAGCCGGACGGCAGTTTCGGGCCATCTTTCCTGCAGCTGAAAATGCGCGGGCTTCTGACCCTGGCCATGCGGAGCCAGGTCTTGTTTGAGCAGCTCGCTCCGGACAGTATCGGCGGGTGGCCCGAGCCGCTTCTGAAGTTCTTCGAGATGACAAGCATTCATACGAATGAGGAATTGCGCGCTTCATACGTGGAGTACCGGAGCGACGCGGTATTGGCCGACCTGATTGCCCTCACGGGTCTGGATCCGACTGATCCGGTTGGAGCCGTTCAACCGATGATTGCAGCCTACACGCACAGTAGCGAGGGCCGACCCAAGCGCATCTTCACCCGTGCGTATGGGCGAGAGCATGAGACGTTGCCGGTGCCCGGGGGTCACGGACAGAACTTCGCCGTATTGGCAGACATCTACCGGTCGTTCAGGAGTCGGGGCAAGCGCTTTGTCTATCTCGGCAACGTGGACAACCTCGGATACCTGCCCGATCCTGTTGAGGTGGCCTACCTGGCACTGAGCGGGAAACAGGCCGGATTCAACTTTGCGTACAAAACACCGGTTGATGTGAAGGGCGGCATTCTCGTCCGGGATCAGCACGGTCATCTCAGCTGCGCCGACATCGGACCCGCGATCAGCCGTGAAGACGTCGCGGAGGCGGAGTCGGCGGGAAAGCCGATTCTCTTCAACGCAGCCACGGGATTGTTCGACCTGGACTTCCTCGTTCCAAACATAGAACGTATTGCGAACGACTTGCCGACGCGCTTCACCGACCAGGTCAAGGACGCCGGGGACTACTCTCAGGCGGAGCAGGTTACCTGGGAAGTCATTGGGATGCTGGATGATTTTCTGGTGTTCAGTGTGAGCAAGTGGGACAAGCTTCTGGCCGCAAAACTACTCTCGGAGACGTTGATGACCAGCGGCCTCGGCCTGGACGACCCCAACTATCCTTCCAGCGATGATCCCGCCGCCGACCTGCGGGGGGCCGCCGTGAAACTCCATGAAAGTCTCGTCTACAAACTACAACACGAATACGGCATGGAGTTGCGCGAGAACAGGTGGATACCCACGCCGGCCGCCGTACTCAAAGAACGGTGTGAAGGCGGATGACCTACAACACGGACCTCGCCCCCGACTTCGACCGGAATCAACTCATCCCTGCCGTTACGCAGGACGCCGAGTCGCTTGAGCTCCTCATGGTAGCGTATATGGATCGGGAAGCGTGGGAGACAACCCTCCGGACCGGCTTTGCGCACTATCACTCCCGGAGTCGCAATAAGCTGTGGAAGAAGGGAGAAACATCAGGCCACGTGCAGGAGGTCACGGAGATCCGTATTGACTGCGATGAGGACACGATTCTCCTGAAGGTTCGTCAAACCGGACCAGCCTGCCACACTGGAAACCGGAGTTGTTTCTACCGGGTTGTATCACCCGCATCGGCGTCCCCGTCGAACTCCGTATAGAGCAGGCTGTGCTGGATGCCGGTGTTGTCCTGGTACTTGCCGCCTGCGTAGTTCTCGTAATCACCCTGAATCGTGTGGTAGAAAATCTGACAGATTTCCACACCGGCGTAGATCCTGATCGGTTGAACGCAAAAGATCTCAAGGGTCCTGAATCCCTTGAAACCTACATCACCGAACCCAGCCGTCACGTGAATGAAGAGGCCCAGACGCCCGATTGACGACCGTCCTTCCAGCATGGGAACAAAACCATCGGTTGCGGTGTACTCAATAGTGCGGCCGAGGTAGAGCCGGTGCGGCTCGAGCAGGAGACCGTCATCCGGAATCTGGATGGTGTGAGAGGTATTCTCGCGCTTCATGTCCAGAGGGTCGGTGTCATAGACCCTCAGTTCCTCGTGAAGTCGCAGATTGTATGAATTGGGGTTCAGTTGCTCGCTTCGATACGGATCAATGACGATCTTGTCGCCAAGGTTCCGCTCAATTTCTCTACCGGATAGAATCATTGCAAACACAATCCTTGTGGACACAATCCTTGTGAGGGCAAAAAAATCCCCCAGGTACGCCGATCATAACCGGCTGCCTGGGGGACCAGTGCTACATGAGGTCGCGAGGCTTGCGGCCGGTGTTTCCAGACTTCTCACACACCGCAAAGTGTTTCATCTTTCCGTTCTCAAATGTTGACTTCATGATGATCTTGCCACCCCAGCGGCTCAAGAGCTGCTGAGCGCCCTCACGACGCGCATTCTTGGAGATGTTTCCAGCTGCCATAAGGCTCCTCCTAGAGGGACATTAGTTGCGGAAAGATACGGGGAGGATTACCGTCTGTCAACCCCGAGTGTTTCCAGATGCTTGTCCATGTGACGCTCAACATTGGCCACGTGAGCCTCCTCATGAACGTGCAACGCCCGGAAATACGGCTCGCGCACCTCCGGATCCCGCAGCAGCCCCCCGTACGATATGTGCAGGAGTTGCCGGCAGTTGTCGTCCGTCAGGTAGGCCGGCAGATCTGCATCGTTCTGATCCTCGAGCGGAGCAATGGCGTTCAGGTCTGCGCTGATGACGTACGATTTTGTGGCCTCAGGAAAGTAGTCAAATGCACGCTGATGGATGAGCCGGTACAGGTCCGGTTCAACCTCTGCGATAGTCCTGAGGCTTTCAAGCCAACTCGTCCCCGCGGTCTTGAGGTGGAGCCGCATGTTTGTCTCCCGGCCTATTACGGGATAGACGCTGAACTTGTCGCTTCCGGAGTGAATGGAAACCTTGTAGCCGCCGGCAGACCGGGCGATCTCTGCGTGGATCTTGAACTGGCGCTCGAATTCGGCATGGTCTCCGATGTAGTCAATTCCTTTCTGGAACTCCCCGATGAATCTGGGCGCGAGGCTTGAAACCTGCACTCCCCGACGTTCGAGTTCCCGCGCTATGAAGAGATGGTGTGACGGAAGGGTGGGCGTGGTAGTCTCGTCAATCGAAATCTCCAAGTCAAAGGCGCCTCCGGTCATCCGATCAAGGTGGTTGTTGACCTGCTCGCCGAAAGAGAGCGCATCACCGTACATCACAGCGCACCGTTTCGCGAGGGCGCCGTCAAAGGGGATGTTCGTTTTTTCTACGCGAAGGGACTTGTCCTGATATTCACGTTCGACCCGGGATTTGAATTCGGACGGCAACCTCTCAAACGCCTGGTCCACCTGAGAGTCCGGCCAGTCGGCTACTTCGGGATGCATAACCTCCGTAAGATCCAGCGTGATCATCGGCATGCTACGCGAAAGCGCCTGATTGATGTCGGGTATGGACTTCAGATGATCCCCGTCCGCACCGTATCCGGTCTCGTATCCTTCCTGGAACACGAGGAATGCGGCATCCGAAACGACATCCGAGAACGCCCGGCCGGTGAAAGCAAGCTCGCGCATGCTCTGCTGGGCCAGGACCGGCGCAATCGCATACTTCCGGGCAGCACGGATGTGCCCGGGCGTCGCAAGCCCAATCCGGTCGCCCGTGCCGAAAGTCGTACATTCGTTCCGCAGCGATCGTGGCTTGGTCCACGGGAAGTGTTCCCACAACGGACCAATGTTGAACGAGGTGGGGAGAATCTCCAGGGTGTGAATTGCTCCGACTTTCCCGCTCACCCCGTGGAATCCAAGGTGAATCGGTTCCGGCGAGAGGACCACGAGCCTCCGCTGCGGGCTTCCCGTGGAGCCTGCCGGCCCGGCCACCGACGGTTCACTGCTGAGCGACTCCGGGATTCGGGCCATTGCCAGCAACGCCGGCCCCACACGATAGAGACTGCGCAGATACACCGCGCCGTCCGGACTTCCAACCAGCTCATCCGTGGGCTCCGCCGGGCTTTTCAGACTGTCAAGCTCATCCTGGCGCAGATTCAGGAAATCGCGCTCAATTACCAACCTTGCAATCGATTCCATCATTTCTCCTCATCTATCGGTATGCCGAAGTAGGCCACTGCATTGTTCCAGCTGATATCTCCGACGATTCTTCCGAGCAACTCAATGTCTCGAGGTATCTCTCCGTTCTCCGCAAGATCGCCCAGGAATCCGCACAGGATCCGTCGAAAGTACTCGTGTCTCGTGTAGGAAAGAAAGCTCCGTGAGTCGGTGAGCATACCGACAAATCGGCTCAGGAGCCCCATGTTGGCAAGGCTCATGATCTGCTTCAGCATCCCATCCTTCTGATCGTGAAACCACCAGCCGGAACCGAATTGCATCTTTCCTGCAATCGACCCGTCCTGGAAATTCCCGATCGTGGTTGCAAGCACGTCATTGTGACCGGCGTTCAGCGAGTAGAGAATCGTACGGGGCAACTCTCCGGTCACGTCCAGACTGTTCAGCAACCGGTTCAACGGACCCGCAATCGGCTCGTCGTTGATCGAGTCAAACCCCGTATCCGGTCCGAGCAGGGCAAACATTCGCGTTGCGTTGTTTCGCAAGGCCCCAATGTGCAGTTGCATGACCCAGCCGCGGCGTGCATATGATCGCCCGAGGTGCTGCAACACGGCGGTCTGGAACACCTCCGTCTCAGCTCTGTCAGGCTTACCGCCGTCGCGGACACGGCGATAAATGGTGTTCAGTACCGCCTGTGAGGCCTCCCGGAACGGCGGGACAGTCAGCGCGTGATCCGAAATGCGTGCTCCCAATTCGTGAAAGTAGTCCAGCCGCTCTTCCAGAGCAGTGAGGAAGTCACCAAATCGAGGGAGGTCGTGACCGGCCAGTTCCTGAAGTCGACGAACCCATCCGCGGAACTGCTCGGTCTGCTCAATGTGAATCCCTTTATCGGGCCGGAATGCCGGCAAGACCTGCGTTTTGAACGTCGGATCGGCCGCAATCGCCCGGTGATGGGACAGATCGTCCAGCGGATCGTCGGTGGTGCAGATGAACCGCACATTCATCTCGTTCAATATGCCGCGAACGCTGAACTCAGGACTCGCCAGCAGGTCACCGGTGCGAGTCCAGACCTCCTCGGCTGTACTGCCGTCCAGGAGAAGATTGTCAATGCCCAACGGCCTTCGAAGCTCAAGGTGGGTCCAGTGATAGAGCGGATTCCCGATAGTTGTCGGGACCGTCTCCGCCCATGCCTGGAACTTCTCACGGTCGGAGGCCGACCCGGTGATCAGGTACTCAGGCACGCCGTTTGCGCGCATAGCCCGCCACTTGTAGTGATCGCCGGCAAGCCAGGCGCGGGTGATACTCGTGAAGCTCGCGTCCTCTGCTATTGCGGCCGGCGACAGATGGCAGTGATAGTCAAAGATTGGCATCTGCGCGGCGTAATCGTGGTACAGACGGCGTGCCGTCTCAGTGTGCAGGAGAAAGTTTTCAGTGAGAAACGAAGCCATGGTAATCTCCTTGAGTCCTCCAATCGGTCTAGATATTGTCTATCAGGTATCCACCGTCAATCGGAAGCGTCACCCCTGTCACAAAACCTGCCGCCGTGTTGCTTGCCAGGAAAAGGGTGGCGCCGGCAAGCTCACTCACTTCACCAAAGCGACCGGCGGGCGTGTGACGAATGACGTCCTGACCGCGAGGTGTGAGATCCCCGGTCTTCTCATCTATCAGGAGCGCACGGTTCTGCTTGCCGATGAAGAAACCGGGGGCAAGGGCGTTGACCCGGATCTTGTGCGCGGCAAACTCCTTGGACGCCGCCATAGTCAGGTTCAGCACAGCGGCCTTTGCCGCATCGTAGGCCCAGACACCCGAGAGCGGGACGTATGACGACATTGACGCGAGATTGATAATGGCACCCTCAATGCCGTTGTCAATCCAGTGTTTGGCAACCACCTTCGTCGGCACCATGAGGCCGGCAACCAGGTTCAACTTGAGCACGAACTCGAATTGCTCCATGTCGGTTTCGATGAACGATGATTTCCCTCGGTTTCCGCCGGCGGCGTTGATGAGAACGTCAAGGCGCCCGAGGCCGTCTTCGGTTGTCTTCACCGCGTCCCGCACCGACTCTTCGCGCATCGCATCCACCTGGACACCGAGTATCCTGTCGCCGGCGCCGGTTTTTTCGGTCAGCCGTTCCACTGCGGCATCAGAGAACTTCTTTTCAATGTCCCAAAGTGCGACCCTCGCCCCTGCTTTGAGCAGAGCTTCGGCCATGGCGCCGGCGATCACTCCGCCACCGCCGGTGATCACAACGGTCCGTTCATTCAATCCAAACATGTCGTCCAGATAATTCATTTCATCCTCCTGTTCATATGAAGTGCTTCTGAAATCTCATGAAGTCCGGCAGGCCATCCCGCATGGGAACGGGTACTTCGCCCTGAATCAGCGGGCGGGCATACTCAATGAACGAGTCCGTTACACCAAACCCGTCCTCGGAGATCCACTCGGCAGGGAAGAGTTTTTCTCCATTCGCAACGTCTGACAAATCGGCGGTACCCGTCCCGCATTGATACGGGCTGCTTGAACTGCGCACCAGGGTGACCATTTTGCCATTCTCACCCGAGACGGCGAGTTCAACCGCTGTCTTTCCCGCAAGATAGGCTTCCTCGGAATCCACCTTCGACGCAAAGTGGGCACCTGACCGTTGAATGGTTGAGGGGAACGCAAACCTGGCCTTCACCTTCACTTCACTCTCTACGAGATTCTTGATGTAGTTAGCCGCACCACCGAGTTGCACATGGCCGAAGGCATCCTTTGCGAACTCGCCACGCTGCTCCGAGATGTACGATCCGTCCGCAAATTTGGTTCCCTCGGAAACCACGACGACACACCGCCCAATGGAATTCACCCACTCACCGACCTTGTTCCTGAACGCCTGCGCGTTGAACGGCACCTCCGGCAGCAGGATGATATGTGGCGCGTCCTGTTGATCTCGTTTGGCCAGAGCGACACCGGCGGCTATCCAGCCGGCGTTGCGTCCCATCGCTTCAATCACGTTCACCGTGTCGGCGGTGTACAACGCTTCGGTGTCCCTGCCCGCTTCCATGGTCATGGTAGCCAGGTACTTGATGACACTCCCGTAACCCGGGCAGTGATCGGTGAACGCGAGATCGTTGTCTATTGTTTTTGGCACGCCCATCGCGCGGAACTCGTAACCTTCGCGCGCAGCAAGTTGGTTCACCTTGTCCGCGGTATCCATGGAGTCGTTACCGCCGATGTAGAAGAAATAGCGAATGTTGTACT
>DAOWMR010000197.1 GCA_030642995.1 Spirochaetales bacterium | reverse complement strand
GACAGATTCAACGATTATGATGTCAGGATCGCTCGAGAACTCGATTCGCACCTCTCGATCTGAATCGTTTCGAATCACAATAACTCTGTCGGTAACCGAAACAATGTAGTCACTGACCAGTTCCTTCATCAAAGCGAACGTCTTTTGAGTTGCCGCCTTTCCGAGTTCTGTATTCCGGGAGCCTCGAAATTGAGGGCCCAGAGTCAGCAGCTGCAGATCATGGATAACACCTGCGTCCAGCTCGTCAATCTGCATCACAAGCTGCTCCGCTGTCTTCGCAAGGCTGGCACAGAGTTCGCCGACTCCTGGAGGAAGTGTTTTGGGCGCCCCTTTGGATTCTTCCATTCGCTTGAACCGTCCAAACGGCCCCTTAGTGTAGAACTCCTTCTGGGAGATCCCGTATAGCAACCTGTAGTAACCCAAGAGCCGCGGGTTCCTGCTCAGCAAGGTTGGAGTTGGGAAGACAACTTCACCTCTGACACCATACGACGCGACACGCTGTAGTGCCTCGGGAGACACCAGATCTTCCAGTTCGCTATTCAAGACTGCTGTCGGAATGTCAGCAACAGCTTGTCGCAACGCATCGCTCAGATAGATATCGCGAATGGCCTTCAACCGAAAGAAAAAACTGACTTGAAGCTCAGGATCGAGCGGCGGATAATTCATGGGCGGCTGTCACTCCGGTTCTCTTTTCAGCGATTGTCACGTATTCAGGATTGAGTTCAATACCGATGAAGCTGCGGCCGGCCTGCAGAGCGACAGCTCCGACGGTACCGGAACCAAGAAACGGATCAAGAACTGTGTCACCCGCCGCGCTCCCCACAGCTATGCATTCCCGAACAAGCGCCTCGGGAAAAGTCGCGAAATGTGCATCTGGATAGGGCTCCGTGTTGAGATTCCACACCGTGCGCTTGTTTCGGGTACGTCCGTTGTCCGCAGGTTCCTTCGCCGCATCATAGTCGTAGAAGTACTTCAGTGACTTCGAGAACAGGAAGACATACTCGTGCGACCGCGTGGGTCTATCCCGAACGGATTCCGGTTGGCAATTTGGCTTGTTCCAGATTATGTCAGAACGGAGATACCATCCAGCATCTTGGAGTGCGAACGCAATCCGCCAGGGCAGCCCAATCAGGTCCTTTGGCTTGAGCCCCTCGGGTGTGGGAGGCCGATAGCTCATTGCACGCGCCGGATTCTTCTTATCCGAATCTCGCCAAGTTCTATTACCGCTGGTATACGAGTCGCCGATGTTCAGCCAGAGAGTTCCATCTGGCGCGAGAGTGCGTCTAACCTCCTCGAAGATGAATACGAGCTTTTGGATGTACTGTGATAACTCAACTTCGGCGCCAATCTGCTGCGGGCGATCAATCCCGTAGTCCCGCAAACCCCAGTATGGAGGACTTGTGATGCACGCGCGGAATGTCCCATCAGGGAAGTCCCTCAGGACCGCCAATGAGTCACCTGGGATTATTGCGGATCGCTGAAGGAGGGTTGATTCGGACCCTTGTTCGTTTTCTATAGCAAATAGTCTCATCTGCCTCACACCTGTCCTTACAGCAAAAAGAACTGTAATGCTTCACGGAAAGAGTAGCACAGGGCATCGGAAACGCAAACGGCACGGCTGGGAGACGGTCGTGGCCCCGATCTGCACAGGGCGAATGCACCTGTGCGAGAACGGCGAGTGGCAGGCAAGAAGGTCTCGTCGCTGGTCCTCGTTCGAAGACGGCCTTGCGGATTCGCTCCGAACCCTTCTTGCACGCAGTAGCACGAGTTCATGAATCGAGGGTGCATTCGCCCCGCACCGCGGGTAAATCGATATTGTCCCCGACCACCAATTGCAAGTATGTTGGTTGAACTCGCCACCACGCCCAGAAACAAGGAGGACAACCGATGATTGAGGTTCGCAACCTGACGAAGCGGTTTGGTCCGCATACAGCGGTTGACAACATCAGCTTTTCGGTCACCAGGGGAGAGGTCGTGGGATTCCTCGGCCCGAACGGCGCCGGCAAATCCACCACCATGAATATCCTCACTGGATATCTCTCCGCCACCGAGGGAGAGGTTATTATCGACGGCACCGATATCCTGGAAGCCCCGGAGCAGGTGAAGCGACGGATGGGCTACCTGCCGGAGAATCCGCCCATCTACGGGGAGATGACCGTCCGCGAGTACCTCAACTTCGTCTGCCGGATCAAGCATGTGCCGAAGAGAGAGATTCGGGACCGAATTGAAGGCGGCCTGCACACCGTGGGGATCGTCGAGGTCTTCAACCGCCGGATCGGAAACCTGTCAAAGGGATACCGCCAGCGCGTCGGCCTCGCTCAAGCGCTCATGGGTAATCCGGAAATTCTCATTCTGGACGAACCCACGGCGGGTCTTGATCCGAAGCAGATCATTGAGATACGGAAACTGATCCGAAAGCTCGGACAGGACCGAACAGTCCTGCTGAGTTCACACATCCTCCACGAGGTCAGTGCGATCTGCAAACGCGTCATGATCATTCACGAGGGAAGAATCGTGGCGGACGGAGAAGCGGCGACAATCGGCGACGACCTCTTTGACACGAGTCAGCTGGTTCTCACGGCCATCGCCGACAGGCAAACGACCGAAAAAATCGTTGGTGGTCTCTCGGATGTAACACGGTTGGAAGTCCTGACCGCAATGGAAGAAGGTACGACTGAACTGCTCATTGAAAGCGAACGGAATCGGGACCTCAGAAGAGAGGTCTTCGAGGCGTTCAGCAAGAGCGATGTTCCGCTCGTCGGTCTGCGGATGAGAAATATGACTCTCGAGGAGATCTTCCTTGAGCTGACGAGTGGAGTACAGGAGGTTACCGGATGACCGCGATTTTGGCTCGAGAATTACGGAGTTACTTCCAGACTCCCACCGGATACATCTTCATGGGATTGTTCCTTTTGGTGACCGGCTTCTTTTTCACCATGGGCAACCTCATGAATGGAAGCTCGTACTACACGAACTTTCTGGGGAGCGTTCTGTTCCTCTACCTCTTCGCCGTGCCCCTCCTGACGATGCGGCTGCTGAGCGAAGAACGGCGACAGAGAACGGACCAACTGCTGTTGACGAGCCCCATCACAATCACCGACATCGTCCTCGGCAAGTTCTTTGCCGCACTGGTCGTTTTTCTCCTAACGCTGGTCGTAACGGTACTCTACGCGCTGGTGATTGGGATTTTCGGTGATCTCGCGGTCTGGGAGACCGTAGGCGGGTACATCGGCTTCCTGCTGCTCGGCTCATCCTTCATCGCAGTTGGTGTCCTGATCTCCGCGGTATCCGAGAACCAGGTGAGCGCGGCGTTCTTCACCTTCTTCGCCCTCCTGGTGATCTGGCTCATCGATGCCATCAAGGGTGTTGTCCCGCAGGACACTGTGTCCGGCACAATCTTCGCAGCAGCTCTTCTGGTCGCCATTGGCCTCTTCTTCTACCTTAACACCAAGAGCTGGATTGCGGCGGGAGCGGTTGGCATTGTCGGTGCGGTTGTGATCGTCGTGTTACACCTCGTTGACCCCACGATGTTCGAGGGATTGATCGTGGAGACCTTAGACTGGTTCAGTCTCATAGATCGATTTGACAGTTACACGCTCGGCCTGTTGAAACTGGAGGAGACAGTTTTCTACCTCAGTTTCACCTCGGTGTTCCTCTTCATCACTGTTCGAATCATTGAAAAGCGACGTTGGGCGTAGGGGGCAACGATGAAAAGCCTGAGAGAATCCAAAGGCCTGACGGCACTTCTGAAAAACCCGAAGCTCCGCTACGGCGGTTACGCATCGCTCATCACATTCGCCGTTGTGGTCGGGGTCATCATCATCAATCTACTGGTGGCCCAGCTTGATCTCCAGATCGACATGACGGAGAACGACGTCTACACCCTCTCCGAGCAGACGCGAGGAGTCCTGGACGACCTGGACGAAGAGGTGACAATCTACGTGCTCGCGCGCCGAAACGAAGAACCGCACCAGATCATGGAGGCGCTTGGTCGCTACGAACAGGCCTCTCCATGGGTCAGAATTGAGACGGTCGATGCCGACGCCAATCCCGGCTTTGTTGCCCGGTATGATCCGGAGGGCGAAGGCCTCGGGAATGGGAGTGTCATTGTCGCCACCGAAGACAACTACAAACCGATAGGCATTCGTGACCTCTACAGCATCGACGATCGTAATCCTCAAGCTCCGACTATCATGGGGCTCAATGTTGAGCGCCGGGTGACCAACGCGCTCATTTATGTGGCCACCGGACGAACCCCGATCATCTACCAGACAACTGGTCGGGGAGAAGCGCCGGTGGAGCAGATAGGCGATTTGGCGGCCGATCTCGCCGCGGAAAACTACGAGGTTCGTAGTCTCAATCTGATCCAGTCGCCCCAGGTCCCGGAGGACGGAGCTGTGCTTCTGATGTTTGGTCTTCGCACCGACATCAGCGAGGGCGAAGCCCGGAAGATCCGGGATTTCCTGGAGTCCGGGGGGCGTGCCGTATTCATGGTTGATGTCCTCCTGGACGAAACTCCTGTTCTCAACGATCTTCTCTCGGGATATGGGCTCCGGTTGTCGCAAGGCGTAGTGATTGAGGGCAACCAGAACTACCACACCGGCAATGAGTTCCAACTCGTGCCGGATCTCGCGGGCCACCCGATCACCGACTCGCTCATTGAAGCCCGCAGCCCGATTATGATGCCGTTCGGCAGACCGGTTGAAGTCCTGTCACAGAAACCGCGTGGCGTTACCATAGAGCCGCTCGCTCAGACGTCGCCGGACAGTTTTCTTCGTGTCGATTTGGAGAATCAGGATCCTGAACGCACCAGCGGCGACATCCCGGGGCCCTTTGTGATGGCTGTCGGCGCAACAGACAGGGATTTCTCGACCAGTGAAGAAGTCTCCCGGATCGTTGTGATTGGAAACGCCCGTTTCCTCGCACCGATTTACCCGTTCGGCAACATTCCCGGAAATCGCGATTTCATCCTGAACGCAATCGGGTGGGTGCAGAACCAGCAGGAGACCCTCTCGATACGGGCAAAGTTCACCCTTCAGTTCCCCATGCAGCTTACCGGCGCCCAGGTCCTCATTTTCGCCGGGTTGTTTGTTGTTCTCATTCCGCTCGGCATCCTCATCGCCGGCCTAGTGATCTGGCTGAGGAGACGACACCTGTGAGGCGCCGGCTCAAACTCTCTCTCGCCGTCCTGATCATCGCCGCGCTCATTGTGGTTCTCATCGTGGTTCGGCGGGCGAGCGAGGACGCATTGCCGGTTGGGACAACGGATTCCAGCTCGGATCTGGTATCGATTCTGGACATTCCCCGGGAATCCATCACCACGATATCAATAGAACGTCCTGACGACGGCCTGGTCCTCCATGCCGCTGCGGACGGAACCTTCGAGCCGGAGTACCGTTACGACGTATTGTTCTCTGATTCACGGCTGGGCCGGATTGTCGGCAGCATCACGTCGCTGAGCTCTCAGCGGGTGATAGACGAGCAACCGACGGCGCTGGAGGAGTATGGCTTGTCCGAGCCTGCGGTGCGTGTGACTGCCACGCTCAGCGATTCGGATCCGATCACGATCCTGGTAGGCAACCGGACCCCCGGTGGTGACGCGTACTACGTCCAGACCTCGGAGAGCGCAACCGTGTACTCGGTCTTCATGGTATGGGTGTCACCGTTTTTCTATTCGCTGGACGATCTGCGGGACAAGACGTTGCCGCAGATCAACCCGCAAGCTCTCCAGGAGATTGTGATTCAAACAGTTGACGGCCGCACGGTCAGAGCAACCACAATCACAGACGATGACCCGGAGATGTCGATGGCAGTGATGGCG
>DAOWMR010000183.1 GCA_030642995.1 Spirochaetales bacterium | reverse complement strand
GATGAAATTCGTACGGCGGGTTTAAATCCAGTTATCTGGATTGCTCTGTTTGTTGCCGCGAAAAGATCCAAACTCGTCACGGTCCACCCCGAGTATGCCCTGCGGGACGAAAACGGCAGGCGCATCGTTGCGGGGTTCAACTTCTTCTGGCCGGGACGCTACTACTACGGCCTGGATATCACCAATCCCCGCTTCGAGGAATATCTGCGCAAGGTCATCCGCACGGTGGTCGGCGAGTGGGGCTACCCGTACCTGAAGTGTGACTTTCTCTTTGGCGGGTGTCTGCGCGGCGGGACCCATCACGAATTGGAGCTCTCCCGCGCGGAGGTTCTGCGGCGCGGTATGGAGATCATCCGCGAAGAGGCGACCGAGGCAACAAAGGAGGAGGTCTTCATCGTAGGGTGCGGAATGCCGCTCTCAGCCGGAATCGGTACGGTGGACGCCATGCGCGTGGGTCCCGACACTGGTGACTACTGGATCAACAACCGGGGAAAACTCCTGCGGACCGGCGCCATGGTGGGGGTGCGGAACAGCATTCGGAACAGCGTGGTCCGTGGGGCCATGCACAACGCGCTGTGGCTCAACGATCCTGATTGCCTCATGCTGCGACGCGACGGCACCAGGCTCTCCGCGTCCCAGCGCCGCACCCAGATCAACGCGATCATCCTGACCGGTGGCCTCCTCCTCTACTCCGACGACTTCTCCGCTCTGGATCCTGAGATCACCGGGGAGCTCCCGATCATCCAATCGATCTCGGACGCCTGCTTCAACGGCCGGCTGATACCGCTGGACATGATGGACCGCGAGCTTCCCCGGATCATCCTGAACACCGCAGGCTACCTCGGCATGTTCAACATGGGCCGGAAGCCGGTCTCCGTCACGGTCCCCTTGGAGCGGCTCTTCACCGAAGCGGAGGCGATTTCAGCCGTCTGGAAGAAACGGTGGAAGGACCCGTGGTCGCTGCACGAAGTCTGGTCGGGAGAGAAGCTGCCCGTGGACAAGCTCGAGCTGAAGATTGGCCCGCTCGGGCCGTTTGAATCCAGGCTCTTCCGCCTGGACGACACCCCAATCGAATAATCAAAACGGAGGACACGATGCCCTACTATCGAAGAGTTGTCGGTGAACGGTGTTATCTCTCACCAATCGATCCCGATGATACGCTGAAGTACGTCGAGTGGCTCAACGATCCTGAACTCGCCATTCTGCTCCAAATTGTGGTGAAACCGGTGTCGCTTGCGGGCGAGCGGGAGTTCATGGAGAAGATCTCCAAGGATCCGCACCAGTTTGCGATTGTCGACAAGAAGTCGAACAAGCTCATCGGTGGTTGCGGGCTCAAGGACGTGGATCTGGTCAATCGAACCGCCCTCGTGGGGATTTTCCTGGGCAATCGGAAATACTGGGGCAAGGGCTACGGCGAGGAGGCAACCCGACTCCTGGTGGATTACGCTTTTTCCTATGTCAATCTCCGCTCCATCATGCTCGAGGTGTTCGATTTCAACCCACGCGCCGTCCGATGTTACGAGAAGGTTGGCTTCAAACATGTGGGGCGCCGACGATGCGCCAAACTACTCGGCGACAAGTGCTACGACGAAATACTGATGGACATTGTTGCAGAGGAGTTCGAGGGATCGATCTTGAAGAATCTGCTTCCGGAGGGTTAACCCGCATCAACCAAACAGCGAAGGAATCAAAAGAGTCAGATTCGGTACGAATGCGATCAGGACAACAGCAACGAGCAGGACCGCGAAGAAGGGTAACAGCGGCTTTAGCAGCTGCGTGATGGGGACCTTGGCGATACTCGCGCCGAGGAACAAGGTGAGGCCGACAGGCGGCGTGACATGCCCCAGGGACAGGGACGAGATCAGCACCAGCCCGTAGTGCACCGCAGGAATTCCGTAACCGACCGAAACGGGAAAGAGGATCGGTGTCAGGATGATCAGTGCCGACGCCGGAGTGAGGAAGGTACCGACGATCAGGCTGATGAGTATTGTGCTCAGAAGGAACAGGTTCTTCGACGGTAGATTTGTGATGAAGAATTGCGATATCTGCTGTGGGACCTGCTGGGAGGTGAGGATCCACCCGAAGGTAGACGCAAAGGCGATGATGAGCAGGACCGATCCGAAAGTGATGATCGCGGAGTGAAAGATACGGGGAAGGTCGCGGAGCTTGGCTTCTCTGTAGAAGAGGATCATGAGAAGAAGACCGTAGACTACGGCGATGGCAGCCGATTCCGTTGCGGTGAATATCCCGAGGAATATGCCGCCGAGAATGATGATCGGCAGAACAAGCACGGGGACGGCACGAACGAAACTCACTCTCAGGCGCTGCAATGAGAACGGTACTTTGACGCCGTAATCCTTCTTCACTGATACGATGTACGAAACGACCATGAGCCCCAGGCCCACCATCACCCCGGGAATCAGACCGCCGGCGAAGAGCGCACTGATCGAGGTGCCGCTGATCCAACCGTAGAGAATCATGTTGACGCTCGGTGGGATGATGACGCCGATGATGGACGATGTGCAGGTGACGACGGCCGAAAATTCGACGCCGTACTTTGCCCTGACCATGGCCGGAATCATGATCGACCCGATGGCTGCAGTATCAGCCGTGGCCGATCCGGATATCCCTCCGAAGAACATGCTCGAGAGAACGTTCGCGTGTGCCATTCCACCCTTTACGCTTCCGACGATGCTTTCGGAGAAGTCGACGATGCGCTGCCCGATGGTTCCCTTGTTTATGATCTCGCCGAGAACGATAAACAGAGGAACGGCAAGAAGCGGGAAAGAGTCCATTGCGTTGGCCACGCGTTGGGCCACCAGCATGAGCGTGGTATTGCCCTCTACGATGATTGCGAGGACACAACCGAGTCCCAACGAAAGCACAACGGGTACGCCAATCAGCAGCAGTAGCAGGAAAGATCCGAACAGCACCCAAATCATTCTCGTCCCTCGCTGAAATAGGTCTTCGAGATGTCGATAATTGTGGAGATGAACATCATCAGCGCGGCCACAGGGACGGCCAGATACACATAGGTCATCCGGATGGTCAGGGCGGGCGAGAACTGATTGTAGACGAAGAAAGACAGTTTGAAACCGTAGATGATCAGAACACCGAGAAAAAAGAGGATCGCAATTCTCGTCACGATCCCCAGCACTTGTGGAATGCGCGGCGAAATCGCACCGTACGCAATCTCGAACTTGTGCAGCACGCCCTTCCTGTAGGCAATGCTGCCCCCGTAGAGCGCCGCCCAGACGAAGGTGAACCGGGCGAGTTCTTCCAGCCAACTGATGGAGATCTTGAACACGTAGCGAGTGAGAACCTGGACAAAGATGCTCAGGATGATCACGCTCACCATGGTGAAGACGACGCCCAACTCGACGTAACCGAGGTATTTCACTATTGGGAATCTCGGTCTTCTCATTCGATTCGGCCCTTCCAACTACGTTGCCGCATGTACGTCGAGGGGCATCTTCGGTTGGTCCTCGGATGCCCCTCGTCGCTTGCTATTCTATCGGTTGACGAACGTTTAGTAACTCATAATCTCGCGAATCAGGTCCATTCCCCCAACCGCGTCGGCGTTCTTCTCGTAGACGGGCAGAACCCGCTCACGCCAGAGATCGATGTCGGCCGGAGAGACGACCTGCACGCCGTACTGGCTGGTCAGTTCATCAAAGAGCGCTGCCTCCTGCTCCACGAACAATTCCCGCTCGTAATCCTGGGCAATCTCCGCTGCATCCATGATCTTCGCCTGCAGTTCTGCGTCAAATCCGTCCCAGGTGCTGCCGGACATCATGAAGTTGTGCCAGCTGAACACGTAGTTGATCCGGCTGTAATACGTGGCAGTGTCGTAGAACTTCATGGACCTGAAGCTGACGCCGGTGCCTTCACCGCCATCAACGACCTTCTGCTTGAGGCTGAGATACACTTCGCCCCAGGGAATGGGCGTCGCGATCGCGCCGAGGGTGTTCCAGGTATCGATCAGGATTTCATTCTCCATGGTGCGGACCTTCCGCCCCTGCAATTCCTCGAGGTTCGTCATGGGAACGCTGCCGTAGAGATCGCGGGATCCACCGTACGCGTAACCAAGCTTGATCAGGTTGACCGCCTCCAATTCCTCGGCCATTCGATCGCCGATGGGGCTGTCCATGACGGCGAAGAGATGATCTGCGTCACGGAAGATGAAGGGCAGGCTGAAGACTTTGAAACCGGGGACGAAGTTCGCCGTAACGGACGAAGTGATTGTTGATACGTCTACGGTTCCCAGTTGCAGTCCTTCGATCAGCTCCCTCTCGTTGCCTAACTGTCCGGCCGGGAAGATCTGGACTTCCACTCTGGGGGCCGCTCTTTCCAGTTCTTCCTTGAATCTCAGTGCCATCTCATGATACGGATGGTCCGTCTGCAGAACATGGGCGAATTTCAGAACGATCGGCTCCTGGTCTCCGCTGTCGCTCTCCTCAGCGCCGGTTGCGAACAGCATGGATGGCAGTCCTGCCAGCATGATGATAACCACGAAAAAGATCATCTTCTTCATACAAACCCTCCTTAAGGATTCTGTTGTTTTGAATTCACTGCGGATATTGTGTGAAATCAAAGACATAAACTCATAAGATGATTTTATAACGATAACAATGCCCTGTCAAGACCAAAGTGAGATCAGAATCATCATGTTGGGGTTTTGACAGATTCATGGTAAATTGGTGATCGTTCTGCTGCTATGTAACTACATCATCGGCAAATACGATACGAGTGCGATAATTGCGACACGAAGTCCTGTGCACGACGTTGATCGAGACAGAGTCGGTGTTGGTTTCATTGTTGACAACTTGAGCCTTGAGATATAAAGTTATCAGATGAATATCGACCAGAACCCGAGGTGAGGATGGCAATCCAGAAACGGGGATATGCGGAAGAAATCGCGCAGGCGATCCAACATAAGATATCTCGCCTTGGACTTGAAGACGGTGATCGACTGCCGCCGCACGCCACTCTGGCCAAGGAATTGAACGTATCCGTTCCGTCGCTCCGCGAAGGCCTGCAGAGGCTGGTAGCCTTCGGGTTGTTGAAAATCACTCATGGGTCCGGGACCGTGGTCGCAAAACCCAGAGTGTCGGACTATTTCCAACTGCTCAACTCGGCCCTTGTCACCTCGACAGCGCGCAGGGAAGAATATGTCGAAGCGCGGAAAGTTATCGAACAATATGTTGTATCCCTCGCGGCGACGAGGAGCACGGACTTCACGCGCCTTCACGAAATCCTGAGAAGAATGGACGATGTGGCGCGTTCGAACGACGCGGACAGGTTTCGTTCCGAATACATCGCGTTTTTCCGCCGCCTTGGCAAGATTGCCGGAAACTCAGTTCTTACGGAGATTCTGACCATAGTTGATACGCTGATGTTTGCCTATCCCGAAGTGGAGAAGTCGATTGCGGAAAAGATGCCGGTCATTACCAGGCAACTCGCCGACCTTCTCGACGCCGTGGAGCGAGGTCATCGTCAATCGGCCGAAGCCGCATTGGATGATCACATCTCATCGCTCTCGAGGCCGGCCCAGATTTCCATTGTTTGCGATACGTTCAGCACGGGATCCATTGGCGGAAGTTTCTATTTCGTTGGCATGGAGTTGTGCCGCATCATCCGGGAATATGCGGGGATCACCATCGAATCCGAGCCCTCGCAGGGGGGGATCGAGAATGTTACCCTGACGGATGAGGGCAAAGCCATCCTGGCACTCACCCAGGCTGATGTCGCCCACCAGGCCTTCCGCGGGACTGGTCCGTTCTACGAACCCCACCGACAGATCCGTGCCATATGTGCCGCGAACAATATCGATCTCTGGATCGTCACCGCGGACCCGGCGATTCACGACTTGGGCGATTTGCGCGGCAAGCGGATCGCCATGGGGACGACCGGGGGGGAAAGCAGCTTGCTGTCCAAGGCTGTGCTCGATGGCTACGGGTATGACGACGGCGACTATCGGCCGTATTACCTGTCCATTTCCAATGCCGTCCAGGGTATCAAGAGCAGACAGATCGATGTGTTGTTCTACCTGAGCGACGGTCCCGGCTCCGCATTGTCCGACTTGTCGGCCGGTATGGAAGTGAGGCTCTTGCCCGTTG
>DAOWMR010000532.1 GCA_030642995.1 Spirochaetales bacterium | reverse complement strand
GGGCTGGAATGAAACGCTCCGATGTCCAGCAGGCTGTTCGTGAACGACGGGCGCGAAAGTGAAGATCGTTCTCGATACCAACGTATTCGTCTCCGGTGTGTTCTACACAGGTCCACCATACCAGGTGCTTGAAGCATGGCGAGACGGCCAGATCCAATTGGTGGTTTCCCCTGAGATCTTGCTGGAGTATGCCGAGGTTGGGGAGCGTCTTGCAGAGCGGTTTGAGGGAGTGGATCTGGCCTCGTTCCTCCGCATGGTGGCCGCGAACGCGCAGATCGTGGCCACTTCAGCACTCCTTGAGCAGGTGTGCGACGACCCTGATGACGATATGTTCCTTGCGTGCGCTTTGGCCGGAGAAGCTACGACGATCGTAACCGGTGATCGAGCATTGCTGCGCACCAGCGGCTATCGTGGCATCCAAGTCGTGACACCGCGGGCGTTCCTCCGGGATCAACTTGGCGGTGGCACTTGATGTTCGAGAGCCGGCAAGGCTATGCGGACGGCCGGCCGCTTCCCGGTCGCCGCTGATTGCCCGGGCACTGAGCCCACCTCACGGTAATCCGCCGAGCCTGCATTCGTGCTCTCTCGGATGGTAGAGCGCATGCATCTTCTTCAAATCCCCAATCTCAATCTTCAAGTACCGGTTGGTGGTCTCCAATGACGAATGCCCAAGAAGCTGGGCGACATATGCTATGTCCACACCGTTGGCGATCAATCCTGAGGCCACTCCGTGGCGAAGCGAGTAGGCGGAAATCCGTTTCTTTCCGCCGAGAAGCTTGTTCGCCCGACCGATCACGGTTCGATTGACCGTCTGCCTGGAAAACGGCATGCCTCGGGAGGTGAGAAACAGATTTCCCGGATCGGTACGCCGTCCCATCAGCAATCGTTTCCGGCCCTTCTCGAGATACAGCCCGATGTAGTGACCTGCGTACTGTCCTATCGGGACGATCCGCGACTTCCCGCCTTTGCCGTTGACGATCATGATCGTTTGCTCTTTGAGATCCACTTCTGAGACCTTGAGGTTACACAGCTCGCTGGTCCTGATCCCGCATGCGTAGAGGAGTTCGAGGATCGCCCGGTCTCTCATGGACGCAGGATCCCTTGCCGGAACAGCCTTCAGCAAATCGATGGTTTCTTCCTGAGTAAGGACGGTGCGCGTGAGCCGTTGTTCTTCCTTCGGCGCAACAATCACGGTGGTCGGGTCTCTCAAGACCATGTCTCGCTCGATGAGGTGGGAGAACAACTGCTTCAGAGCGGTGAGCTTGAGACGCACCGTTGAGTTGGCCAGTGGTCTGCCGGTCATCGTTGTGAGCTCGCGAACGTAGTGCTGGTAGTCGTCCATGATGTCCCGGGTAACTTGATTCGGACGGTCGACCCTCGGATAGTACTCGGCAAGGAACGCGACGAACTCTTTCGCATGTCGTGTGTACGCTTCAATCGTGCGAGGTGAGAATGTCCGCTGCTCCAGATAGTCTGTGAATGATTCCAGATGCTTGTCGAAGCTCATGCTACTTCCCCTTTCGCCATGTGACGGGTTCTCGGATGGAACCGCTTGAGTACCGCCGCGAGCTTGCGTTCCTCGGTGTGGAGATACCGCTG
>DAOWMR010000049.1 GCA_030642995.1 Spirochaetales bacterium | reverse complement strand
GGATCTCCTTGGACATGATCATGGACGGAAGCAGGGCCCCTCGGAGCATGACGCACATGACGGTGTTCTCGAGATCCTCGTCGACATCCGGGATCTTGTGAACGGCGTAGTTCTGTACCGGAACGTCTACCGGGGTCTTCACAATGAGGTGATTCTTCTGGTGATTCTGCGGATCCGCAAATGCGAGGTTGAACAACAGCTCGTAGGCGCGCTGGATGTAGTACACGAACTCATGACGCTGGGTTCGCGTGTCCCGTAGTTTGGCAATGAGCCGTGAGGCCTCCCCGTGCACCGCCGGGGGCGTGCGGAACGAGTACACTTGGATCTTGGACTCCGCAGCGGTGATCTCCTGCATGAACTCGCCCATCTTGTTGTAGAGGGCTATTAGACGATTCTTCTCAGACTTGAGTCGATTCTCGTTCTGGCTCGATGAGAGGACCCGGGAAGCTTCTATCACCCGAGCGTAGAGTCCATCCATACGATCCAGATGGGCTTTGTCCTCATCTTCTAGATATCCGTCAAGATCAGTCGCTTTCAGGATAATCGTGTCTTTCTGGTCATCCATATTCGCACTATAGACACACGACAGCGCTTCCACAACCACAGTCATCGGCATATATTGGCCTTATCGAATTCCAAAGAGGGAGAGGATTTCTTATGCGAAAGAAGATTGTGATCATCGCGCTGATCCTGATGGCAGTACTCGCTGTGGGCGCATTTGCCGACAGCTACGGCGTGGGCGCTGCGTGGAGCCTCAGTGCGCTCGGAGGACTGCCGAACTCCGCAATGCTGAGCGTCAAGATCCCCCAGCTGCCGATTGTCTGGGGACTTGCAGCCCAATTCGGATCGGACAATTTCAACTTCGGCATGACGGCAGACTGGTGGCTCTACCAGCAGAATCTCGTCAATTTCATCGGCCTGTACGTGGGACCGGGTCTCTACATGTCCCTGCCCCAACCGTTTGAGATCGGAGGACGGGTCCCCATCGGACTCAATGCCTTTCCACTGGACTTCCTCGAACTCTTCTTGGAGGTGGCCCCGGCGCTCGTGTTTTTCTCGAGTGATTCGGGTGTGACCATCCCCAACTTCCGGGTCCAGGGTGCCGTGGGGGTTCGCTTCTGGTTTGATATATAGAACTCGTCCTCGGCATCCGAACCAAGTCGAGAAATGAGAAGGGCCGACCAGCCGGCATGCTGATCGGCCCTTTTTGCATCTCCTAGGGGAATTGAACCCCTGTTGCCGGGATGAAAACCCGGTGTCCTAACCACTAGACGAAGGAGACAGGTTCCGGACGGCGGTTGTGTTCAACTTCCATGCTGTCCGGCTCGATGCGAAAGCTACCCCTTTTGCTTTTCCTGGTCAACACA
Source organism: Spirochaetales bacterium (assembly GCA_030642995.1). GTDB lineage: Bacteria > Spirochaetota > Spirochaetia > DSM-27196 > SLST01 > JAHOYX01. The sequence continues at coordinate 9,709 of DAOWMR010000049.1, read as the reverse complement.
ACCGACGTTGAGCGGCGCGGGATTCGAACCCGCGACCATCTGATTAAAAGTCAGATGCTCTACCCCTGAGCTAGCCGCCCGGTCTGCGATAAAGTAGTTGGTTCACCGGCGGAATTCAAGACCGAAGATCAGGTTGTAGACGGGCCGGAGGCCGGGCTCCATGGAGAGTTCAGTCCCGTACATGGCGGCGCTGAGCTGAACAATCGACATGTCGATTCCAAGTCCCGCGGCAAAGAGACCTTCACTGAAACCCGCGCGTATTGAGAGCGCCTGCAGGAACGTGGCTTCCAGTCCCACACCGAATTTCAGAATGATATTCTCCGCAGCCGCCGGATCAATCCAGAAATCGAAGATGTCCCGGTAGTCCACCATCAGCGAGAGGCCTTGAACATACCGCTCGAGTGTGCCCAGATCCGGTGTATACGCCAATCCGAGGGTAATGTCCTGCGCCATGGTCGAGTAAACCGGCGCACCGGGATCAATCGAGCTGTCCAGGAAGCCGCCGAGCGTATCGTAGGACAGCACCGCTGTCGGGGTGTAGAGGTTGTCGGCGGTCACAGCGACACCGAGAATGCCGCGCCACCGATAGCTGAGGCCGGCGTCTATCCCAATTCCTGAAATCATCTCGAACGGAGAGCCGGTGAGCAGAGCCAGATCAATCGATTCCACGAGGGTTGGAAGGCCCAGCAGGCTCGTGGACACGATGGCCTCGCCCCGAACGAAGCCTTTCAAGCCAAATCCCAACGACAGGGAGGAGTTCCAGGATTCAGGCAGCGGGATGCCGATTCCATAGCCTGCGGTCAGGAGGAATCGCTCGGACAGGCGCGCTTCAATGCCGGTTACACCGACGCTCTGAAAGAGGACCCCGCTGTCGTTCAGCACCGCAAACCCAAGTCCTGCGCCCGCGTAACCGAAGTAGAGCGGCCCGGTGAGGCTCAAGTTCGCATAGACGCTGCTCAGCAGACTCTGCACGCCGGGACTCGCGAGCAAACCGGCGAAATCGCCCCGATGCCCTGGATGATTACGCTGCTGAGGCTGAAAACGGGACCGGCAAACCGGAAAGTCAGTTCACTGAAGCTGAACTGAGGCTCAACGTCAATGAGGCCGGCTGGATTGGAAAACAGGGTTTGGAAACCACCGGCGAGGGCAATGTGTGACCCTCCAAGGGCGGCGTCCCGGGCATTCGGCACTGATACATTGCTCTCGTCAACGCGCTGAGCGAAGCTCGCATACGAAACGAACGCGATGAACACAACTGCTACGAGACGTCGCGACAAAATCTCCCCCGATCCTGCTCCTGCCGGTCAGCTCACGGGAATCAGTCCGGTGAACCCATCTAGTATGTCGGTCGATCCGCCCTCCGCCACGAGAAGGGCCTCTGCTTCGGTGAAAAAGACGTCAGCCAGGGCTACGTAGTCCTCTGCGTCGGAACCAATCGGCGGTGGATTGATATTCCCAACCCCGCCGGCATCATCGGCCGCCGCGGCAATGAGCCCGATAGCCGCGAAAGCGTACTGCTCCGCCGTCGGAGCGACAGACTCGTCTGCCTGGTCCAGTAGTGCGGCGGCTTGAACAAGGAGGGCAAGATCCGCTTCGGTGAACCCGTCCAGAGCATCGCCGATAACCGTCTCGGAGTCTGCGCCCTCGGCCGAAAGGCCGGCGATCACGGTGATCACGGCAGGCCCCACACCGGCCGCCCCGAGCGCCAGCTCAACTGCAATCAGTTGGGTTTCGGGATCGGTGGAATCGGCCAGAAGTGCGAAGGCCGCGGCCATGGCGGCTTCGTCGCCCGACGCGAGCGCATCCTCGGCAAAGCTGAGCTTCTGGGCGTCGCTATAGGACGCAGGATCCCTCCGCAGGAAATCAAACGGGCTTGCGGTGAACACCCGCTCACAGGCGGAAAGCACGAGTACTGAAATGACAAGGAGAATAATCGATCTCTTCACCACTTGCCCCCTAGAACCGGAATGCGAACTCGACGGAGCCGCCGACATTCGAGAATCCCCACTGACCGGCGGTGTCGCGACCGAAATCCCCGGCAATTGCCGCGTTGATATCCACGAGGAAGATGTCCAAGCCGAGGCCGGCCGACAGATAGCCGCCGTAGTATCCGCCGCTGACACTCAGGAAACGGAGAAGGTCCACCTCCCCGCCGAAATTCAGCATAGACAGTATCTGATCGGTTGTCATCTGCCGGCCGGCCTGAAAGGTCCGGAGCGCAAGCGACAGATCAAGAAGGTCAACGCTGATGCTCGGGTCAAAGAGGAAGCTCACGACACCGAGGTCCGGATGGAACTCTGCGCCCACGTTCACCTTCATCGGAATGGTCCAGGCTGCATCTTCTTCCTCGGCCGTCAGCTCGTTCCCGAGCGGCAGTGACGCAGCAATAATCGCTTGGTAATACTCGTCAAAAGCCGTCGTTCGATACGCAATTTGCGTCCCGAGGAAATCCTTCACTCCTATTCCAAAACTGAACGGTCCCAGCTCATACAGGGCGCCCACGTCAACGGCCAGACCAGAACCGAAGTAGACCGCGTTCGTGAAGATCGTGCTTGGGTCCAGACTGCCTCCGGAGAGGTAGCTGGACACGATTGGCGCGGCGGAGATTTCCGAATACCCGAATATGGTCGGACGAATGGCAAGTCCCAGGTGGAGGTTTCCGAAAGAGAGGCCGAGGCCTCCAACAAAGGTAATCGTGTTGAAGGCCGTCCCCGTCGCCTGGAGCAGATTCGTTCCGTCTACTATCCCTTCGGCATTCAGAAACAGCCCGAGCCCGATGCCGTTGCCAACGTAACCGATACCGGCCATCCCCCCAACGCGCAAATATCCGCTGGGAAGCGCCGCTGCGAGAGCCGCCTCCAGATCAGCGATTGTGAATGGAAGTGGGTATCCGGCATCGCCGGCGGCCTGCTCAACGGCCTCCAGAAAGGCGATGATATCATCGGTACCGGCAGCGGCCATGATCTCCGCCAGGTCTGCGTCACTCGCAATGCTGATGCCCGCATCACCAGTCGCGGCTACGATGATCGCCTCAAGATCGGCGCCCGCCCCTTCCGCGCCCGCGGCCCAGTCTGCGAGGTCCGTGAAATAGCCTTCCAAACCTTCGAGTGCTGCAGGATCAATCGCTCTGCTCGACGCGGATGGGAGTTGCGGGAGAAAGCTCAGCCCGGTTCCGGCGAAGTCCTGGGCTATCGACACGAAATCCCGATCCATGAAAGCCCAGAGATTTGCGGACGTGAGAGTGAGCTCACCGTCTCGGGCAAATCCGGCGGGGTTGTAGAAGAAACTGTTGTATCCGGAAGCGGTGGCGGTAAAAGATCCACCGCGCCCCATCACAATCGGGTTGGCCGGCTGAAATGGGTCAATCGGCTGGGCAGATACACCAACGGCGCCGAACAAGATGAGCAGTAATGTCAGTGATCGGCGCACGGATATCCTCCCCGCACTTCTGAACATCGGCATGAGCATCCAATAACTCCACGCCAAGTATACCGCGAGAGGTCGCCATTTCCAGAGGCTGCGTAAAAGGCCCGCTCCCGACTATCCTTCCATCTGGGCCTGGACTCGCTGTTTGCCTCTGATCGCGTCACCCAGGTTCGGGTCCAGCTGAAGGGCACGTTCGTACGCTTCGAGCGCATACTGCCACTCCTCAAGCTGTTCACGCGCGAATCCGAGCCGGCCCCACCGACTCGCCACACGGTTGTTGTGATACACCGAAGTGGACAGCGCGATGTCTGCGCGATGATATTCTCCCAACCTGAGGAAAATCTCGCCCATGGCAAGATAAACCCAGTCGACGAATGATCCCGTGGGTGCAACCTGCACATACTTCTCCAGGTACTCGAGTGCTTCCACCGTGTTCCCCAAATCGTAGTGCGCTTCGGCAATGATCTGCAGGATTCGAGATTCAAATCGATTTACCTGCAATGCCTGAAGGCCATAGTCAATTGCTTCGGCGTGCCGACCCGCGGCATTCAGAGCCCATCCCAGCACGACGTAAGAATCGATATTGTTGGGATTGACATCGATTTCGCTTAAGGTCACCCGAATTGCGCCTTCGCGATCACCACTGCGGTACATTTCCAGCGCGTCGATGTTCTCCTCCTGTGCGGAGGCAACTGAGACGCACCCGATCAGGAGTACGAGAAAGATACCGAACGCTCTAAGCATCCTGCGAGACATTTGCACCTTCCTCACCATCATACATTTTGCAGGACCCATTCAGGAGACTCCCGCTTTGGACAATCAAGTCCGGCGTGGAGACGTTCCCCTGAACGCGGGCCGACGCGAATAGTTCGAGCCGACCCTGAGCGTGGATATCACCGATAACCCGACCCTTGACCGACACCTTCCGCGCGGTGATCGTCGCAGCCACCGTCGCATCAGGATTGATGTACAGGTCGGTGTCTGAGATTACGGTCCCTTTCACCGTGCCCTTGATGAGAAGCGGTTCGGAGAACCGAAGCTCGCCATCAAAATCGATATCTTCCGCGAGCACCGTCTGGAGAGTTGATTCGTCAATAGCTCTGATTCGTAAATCCGACATAGGTTATGGCCAGGCAAATCGTACGTTCGTCACGACTCGATGTCAAGACGAGACTCCAATGACTCAAGGAGTCGATTGAGACTCTGCTGGAGTTTCTGCCGCATCTCGGTGGTATAGGGATTGAATCGCTGGAGATCCTCGAACAGTTGGTACGGATCGTTGCAGGTTTGCTCCATCACCGCCAGGAGTTGCCGATACCCGACCGTCGCAATCTCGCTCTCCGCCAGTGCCATGTCCGCAAGCACCCGGCCGACGAAGTGGGTCACGCCCTGAGTATATGCCGCTTCCCGGTCATGCTCCTCCGGCTCCAGATCAGAGACTGAAAGCCCCATCGCCTTGAACTCGTTTCGCCACAGATCAGCCGTCCCGACGCTGCACCGCACCGGCGCAAACACCAGCGGAAGACCAGACACACCGTTCCTTGCCGAATCCGGGCCGAACATGGGATGCGTGCCGATGCACTCCACGTTTTCGGGCAGAATCTCCCGCATCGCGCGCGTTGGATACACCTTGACCGAACAGGTATCCAGCACGACCGAACCCGCCCGGAGATGCGGCGCCAGTTGCCGCAACACCGGAACCACGCTGGAGATCGCAACGCAGAGAAAGACCGCATCACAGCTACTCATTTCATCCAGCGAGACCGACCGACAGCCGGCGGGCACCTCGCGCTCGGATCTGTTGTAGGTGACAACCGTGTGTTGCTCCGCAAGGAGCTCCGCCCAGAATTTCCCAAATCGACCCGTACCGACCACTCCAATTGTCATTGCGATAAGATAGCCGTGATCTCACCCGCCTGCCAACCACCTGTGTATTGCGTTCGCACCGCTGTGCTATGATGTGGCCGAGCACTTTCAAGGAGCATTTATGAACTTCATTCACAATGTACGGACGACAGCCCAAAAACTGCGGAGGGTGCTGGTGCTCCCCGAAGGTACCGAGCCGCGGACCATTAAGGCGGCACGCATACTTGTTGACGACAGCCTCGTCGGTTCGGTCGCGCTTCTCGGAGAAAAGGCCGCCGTGGAAGGCGCCGCGAAAGCAACGGGCGTTTCCCTGGAGGGGATTGTTGTAATCGATCCTGAGCAGTCCTCCGACCGCGAAAGGTATGCCGCCGAGTATTACGAACTCCGGAAGCACAAAGGGATGACCCAGGCAAAGGCTTTCGGCTCAATTATCGACCCGCTGTGCTGGGGGGCCATGATGGTGCGAACGGGAGATGCACACGGCATGGTTGCGGGTGCAGACAATTCCACCGGTAATGTCATCCGTGCCTCGCTCACAATCATCAAGACGATGCCGGGGGCCAAGTACGCCTCGAGTTGTTTCGTCATGAGGCATCCCGATCCAACATGGGGCGTTGAGGGACACATGATCTTCGCAGACTGTGCCATCATCCCGGACCCGGATCCAATGCAACTTGCCGAGATTGCTATTGCTTCGGCGGATTCGTGCAAGAGCTTCCTGGGGGCAGCCCCGATTGTCGCTATGCTCAGCTTCCCCACTCTCGGCAGTGCGAAACATACGGATGTTGACAAGGTTCGGGATGCTCTTGCCATCATAAGGGAACGCCGGCCTGATCTGACCGTAGACGGCGAACTCCAGGTTGATGCGGCACTCGTACCCTCAGTCGGCGCAAAAAAAGCGCCTGATTCCCCGGTGGCGGGGAAGGCAAATGTTCTCGTGTTTCCCGATCTCGGGGCGGGCAATATCGGCTATAAGCTTGTCCAGCGACTGGCCGGAGCCGAGGCGTATGGCCCGTTCCTCCAGGGATTTGCCAAACCGGTGAGCGACCTCTCTCGGGGATGTTCGGTGAACGACATCGTAAACACTTCCGCCGCAACCTTGTGCCAGGGCACATAGCGTGAAGATCGCAATCGTCGGCTACGGACGCATGGGGCATGCGGTTGAAAGCGCGTTGATCGCCCGTGGACATACAGTCTCGGCCGTCGTGGAGCCCGCCGGCTCGACCGATGCGCCTGCCGACGTCTATGGCGAAGTGTCCGGTACGTCGCTCGCCGGATGCGATGTTGCAATTGAGTTCTCGCTCGGCGAAGCGGTGGTATCCAACGCAAGGGCTTATGCCGAAACCGGGTGTCCGGCGGTGGTTGGCACCACAGGCTGGACGTACCAGCTTGACGAAGTTCGGACCACAGTTGAGACATCGGACATTGGATTTGTCTACGGATCGAACTTCTCAATTGGTGCGCACATCTTTCTTGCAGTCTCGCGCTATGCAGCTTCACTTGTTCGAAACATAGAAGATTACGATCTTCTCATCCACGAAATGCACCACAAGCAAAAGAAGGACAGCCCGTCGGGAACTGCACTGACTCTGGCACAATCGGTACTGGACGTGGTTCCTCGGAAGCGCCGGATAGAAACCGGCCGCCTGGATCGCGCGCCGGAACCAGACGAACTCCACGTGAGTTCCAGTCGGGTGGGTTGGGTTCCCGGAACTCATACACTAACCATGGATTCAGCGGCCGACACCATTGAAGTGCGACATCAGGCTCGCAGTCGGGGCGGATTCGCGCTCGGCGCGGTACTGGCCGCTGAGTGGATCATTGGAAAGAGCGGTTTGTATTCCGTAGAATCGTTCGTCCAGGCTCTGCTTCACGAAGATCAAGGAGAATAGCGATGTACAGAGGCGTTTATACGGCGCTTGTCACCCCGTTCAATGCAGATTATTCGGTAGATGAGGCGGCTCTCAGGAAGCTGGTGGACTACCAGATTGACGGCGGCGTTCAGGGAATCGTTCCCATGGGGACGACCGGAGAGAGCCCCACCGTAACCCATGACGAGAACATCGATGTCATCAGGATCGTCGTCGATCAAGTGGCGGGACGAGCCGAAGTGATCGCCGGCACCGGGTCCAACTCAACGGCGGAAGCCGTGCGGATGACGAAACTCGCCGCCGAGGTCGGCGCAACGGCCACACTGCAAGTAACGCCCTACTACAATAAGCCGACTCAGGAAGGCCTCTACGCCCATTTCTGCACCATTGCCGATGCAACGGAATTGCCAATGGTCATCTATAACATACCCGGCCGAACTGCGTGCAATATCGAAACAGACACAATGATCCGACTTGCGGCCCACACCAACGCCGCGGCCGTGAAGGAAGCCAGCGGGAATATGGCACAGGTCATGGATGTCTGTGCCCGTAGACCTGCGGGTTTTGATCTTCTGTCGGGCGACGACAATCTCACCCTGCCGATCCTCGCGCTCGGTGGTAGCGGCGTCGTGTCGGTTGCAAGCAACATTGCGCCAAAGCTCATGGGTGAGCTTGTCGGCGCAGCGCTTGCACAAGACTACCAACGGGCCCGTGATCTCCACTACCGACTACTCCCCCTCTTTCAGGGGATATTCCTGCGGACCAATCCAATCCCCGTGAAGCACATGCTGGCGGCAATGGGCATGATTGAGGAGATCTATCGATTGCCGCTCATTCCCCTTGATGAGGTGGACGCGGCGGCAGTTGACGCTATCGTGAAGAGGGTTCGCCCGGAGTAGGTGATTCCGATGGCCGGCCCGAGCGAATGCGCTCGGCCAGCCGGAGATAGGCTTCTGGTTCAACTGTTTCCGCGCGCCGCGAATTTTCAATACCAATCTCATCAAGCGCCCGCTGGATCTCCTCAACTGCCACACCCGTAGCAGATTCCAGCGTCCGAAGATTGTTCCTGATTGTCTTCCGGCGACTGGAAAAGAGTGAGCGTGCGCAAACCGATGCCAACTGCAGGAGCCCTCGGTCCACAGGCTTCGGCTCAACGGAAACGAGGGAACTCACGACTTCCGGCGCCGGATAGAAGCTCCCCGCCGCGAGATCCGAGTCGTGGGTGACCGCACCGGTCAGTGCACAGAGCACGGAAAAAGGCGAGTATTCCTTCCTCCCCGGCAGAGCAACCATTCGCCGGGCCATTTCACGCTGGACGGTGAACACCATGCGTCGACACCTGGACCCGATGCCATCGGTTTCCAGAAGCACCGCGATAATTGCGGCTGCCGATCGATACGGCAGGTTGCCCACGACGAGATTCGGACCCGACGAAACTGACTCACGGCTCTCTCCGGCGAGGGTCTTGACAGCGTCGCCGGCCACGATTGCGAGGGCTGATCCAAATCGTTCCCGGAGAACCCGTATGATCCCGTGATCAATCTCAAAGACCACGACCTGCCGCGCAGCCTCGACAAGCAGCGCCGTTATGGCACCGAACCCAGGGCCGATCTCCCACACGAGGTCGTCCGGCCGCACACCGAGCGCGGTGACCACTGCACTCCGAGCACCGGGGGATACCATGAAATTCTGGCCCCAACGCTTCTTCGGGGCGAGTCCCTCCTCCTCCAAAAAGCGGCGGAGGGCAGCGGGTGAGTTATCTATCTTCGACCAGTCCACAGCAGACGCCTTCGTTCAACTATTCCTCCCCAACCGAGCAAGCCGAGCGCCGCAACGCCGGCCGGAACGGCAAGGTGTTCACCACCAACGCCCCATGCGCCGGAGAACCACCATGCGGTGTTTTCAATGAGCGTGGCCAGGGCCGAGAGAAGCCGGGAAGATACCAGCGCGAGCACCGGCACCGGGATCGTCGAGAGCACCACGCCGATGATTCCGGCTGTCATGAATATTGCCACCATCGGGCCGATTACGGCGCCGGCAACGATCCCGATTGGGTAGATGCGGCCGAAGATGCTCAACAGAACGGGTGACCCGGCAACTTGTGCGCCCACCCCTGCTGCCATTGGTCCGGCGATCGGAACAGGTACCCACGGCCTGACTTCGCGGATGAGAACCGGCGCGATCACGGAAATGCCCAGAAGCGCGAGGTAGGAGAGCTGAAATGAAACCTCGGCAACGGCGGTTGGCTGCACTAGGAGGTGGACCAGGAAGGCCGCCGAGATCACCTCCACGAGGTGTAAGGGTCGCTCAAGAAGGATGAGGAGAAGCGCGATCTCACACATGATCGTTGCTCGCACCAGCGACGGTCGTCCGCCGATGAGCAGCGTGTAAGCCAGGCCACGACCGCACCTGAGATCAGCGCCACGCGGCGACCGAACAGAGGAAGCATCAATGCGACCACGAGCGCCGCAACAATGGCAAGATGCATGCCCGAGAGAGCGAGGACGTGACTGGCGCCGGCGCGCCTGAACAGCTCTTCGGTGCGC
>DAOWMR010000483.1 GCA_030642995.1 Spirochaetales bacterium | reverse complement strand
TTCTTCTTCTTCATTGACCCGTTCCGATTCTTCAGCAACGATCGCATCCCAACGGTGCGCGTGGACCGTGAGACACAGACGGAACTCGCCTTGTTTGTCTCCAGTGCGAAATCCGCTGCGGATGTCGTGGTGGATCTTCTCCAAACGAGCGATGTGGTTCTCATCGGAGAGACCGGATACGCAAGCCGGCAAGTTGAATTTGCCGCGGATCTCATCCCGGTTCTGGATTCCGCGGGGGTTCATCACTTCGGGTATCAGTACGCAAGCACCGTGGACCAGCCTCTCATTGATGACCTTGTTACGTCATCCGTGTTTGACGAGCAGCTCGCCCGAACGATCCTGTTCAATCATCTCAGCGTTCTTGGGTTCCAGGAGCATGTGGAGATATTCCGCGCGGCGTGGGAAGTCAATCGGCGAAGAAGTTCTTCAGACCAGCCGTTTCGGATCATTGCCCTGAGCAATCAACTCGACTATGAAGCAATCACCGCCCAGGACGATATTGAGGATCCCGAGGTCATGAAGCGGGTGTTTGCCTCCGGCGTCCCGGATGCGATCATGGCACAGATCATCTCGAGTGAATTCCTGGATCAGCACCTGAAGGCGGTTGCCTTCCTCCAGATGGATCACGCATTCACCGGATTCCAGCGCCAGGGCTATGAAGAGGAGTTGAGCGCGATTGGATTTGAAGACGTCCGCCGCGCGGGGAACGCGCTGAGAGCCGAGTACGGTGAACGTGTTGTCACGGCAGCCCTCCACGGTCCGGTTCAGAATGCGCGAAGCCGGACCGGATTCGGATATCCAACAGGCAGCATCATCGAGAACGCCGTCGGGACGCTGGAGGACGGAGCATCCATTGGGTTTCGTACCGCCGGTTCACCGTTCGCCGAAGTGCCGATGGTCGGTGATATTCTGTCGGTGGACGGGAATGGTGAAGTGACGCTTTCAGACTACGCAGATGCGTACCTGGTCGTCGCGCCCCTTGCGAGACTCACTGCGGTAACCCCAATTTCCGACTTCATTACTGCTGAAAATCTTGAAGAGGCTGTTCGCACCTTCCCCGGCGTCAGTCCTGAAGACGCAACCGTAGACGATATGAATGAATTCATTGCCGGCAACGCCGAAAGCATGGCGAAAGTATTTGCCGCGTTCGAATAGAAGGAAGGATATGACAGCGAAGGTAGCATCAGTCGGGATGTACGTCCCACAGCGGAGGATGTCCAACAACGAGTTGACCGAGTTGGTTGATACATCCGATAAGTGGATCTACTCACACACCGGCATCAGAAATCGTCATATTGCCGACGACTCGGAAGCGACGTCTGATCTTGCATATCACGCTTCGGTTCAGGCACTCGAACGGGCGTCACTAGAGCCGGACCAGATTGACCTGGTACTGCTCGCGACCTCAACGCCGGATTACCCGGGCCTTCCGTCGACCGCCTCCATTGTCCAGGACCGCATCGGGGCCAAGAAGGCCGGCGCGATGGACATCGTGGCGGCGTGCACCGGGTTTGTCTACGGACTGGAAACGGCCCGCGCTTTCGTCACCTCCGGAGCGGCACGCACGGTACTCGTCATCGGGGCCGAGGTCTACAGCGGAATTCTCAACTGGAAAGACCGGAACACCTGCGTGCTCTTTGGGGACGGGGCCGGCGCGGTTATAGTGAAGCGATCGGATGAGGAAGCCGGGCAATCGGAGATGCTCGACTCATTCCTCAGGTCACGGGGAAGCGGAGCCCGAACCCTGCTGCGCCCGAGCGGCGGCTCCCGCACGCCGGTTGTGCCTGGAGAAACAGAGATTGAGACGACCAAGCTCTACATGGACGGCCGCCGGGTCTACATGTTCGCCGTGGGAGCTATGACAGATGTCCTAGACTATCTCCTCGAGCGAAATAATCTCACGATTGATCAGATTGATCACGTCGTGCCGCACCAGGCGAACATCCGCATCATCGAAGCGGCGTGCAAACGTGGTGGATTCCCCTTGGAGAAGTTCTTTACAAACCTCGAGGAGTACGCCAACACCTCTGCGGCATCAATTCCCATCGCATTGAATGAGATGGTGGAGACAGACCGATTGAAGCGCGGCGATATGGTGATCACCGTTGGATTCGGAGCCGGACTGACCTACGGGGGAAATCTCATTCGGTGGTGAACATAGGTTATACTGTGCCGGTGACTTCGCACGAGCGCATGAATCTACGTGAGCACCTCTTCTACCAGGAACTCTTCACTGAACAGTGCACCTTGGGCGACACGGTCCGGACGTTCGAGAAAGTGATCGTCGACACGCG
>DAOWMR010000317.1 GCA_030642995.1 Spirochaetales bacterium | reverse complement strand
TGCAGGGTAGACGCTGCCGACGTACGAAAGATAGCCCCGATTGGCCCGGCAATCGTCATGATCAATCATACCACCAATATCGAAGGTCCTGCCCTCTACCTCCTCTTGCGACCACGGAAAACCACCGGTATGGGCAAGATTGAACTCTGGCAGAACCCGTTCACGAGATTTCTAATGAGGTTGTGGGGAACAATCCCGGTCCATCGCGGCAGGGTCGACTCAGTCGCACTCCGCGCCTGCATTGAGGCATTGGAGAACGGATCGTTCCTGGGCGTTGCACCGGAAGGCGCCCGGAGTAAGACCGGCTGCCTCAAGCAGGGCCATCGGGGCATGGCAATGCTCGCCGCCCGAACAGGGGCGCCGGTGTATCCCGCCGCTCAATGGGGATTTCGCGACATCGGCAGGAATCTGAAGAAGCTGAAGCGGACCCCGGTGACCATTCGGATAGGCCTACCGTTCACAGTTCAACTTCCGGAGAATGCCGGACTTTCCGCGCGAGTCCTGCACCGGATGGCTGATGAGATGATGTACCAGATTGCCACGCTTCTGCCGGCCCGCTTTCGCGGCGTGTACAGCGATTTGTCCAAAATGACCACCAATTACCTTCAGTTCGTGCGGCCTCAATCGACGCCGCCTATCTGATGGATCCCGGTTTCTCCAGGTGAGCATTCTTCGCCGCACAATCCATACCAAGCCGAACGGCGCCCTCAAGCGACAGGCCACGATGGAGTCCGGCAGCCAAACCCGCAGTTGCAGCGTCTCCGCTCCCGACGGTGTTCACCGGCGTCACCGCCTCCGGCTTGATTGTTTTCACCATCCCGTCGGCAACGAACAGTACCGGCCGACTGCCGTTAGTCAGCACGATCTCAGCTGTGCTTGTGGTATGAATCTCAATCATTTTATCGAGGAGAGTTTGTGGAATGGCCTCCGGATTGATCTCTTCCTCGAGAATGGTCTCCGGCGTGAAGGTATGACTGAACTCCGACACATTGATCTTGATCGCACTCGGGTGGTGTTGAAGGCAACGGAGCAGGTCTTTCCCCCTGATATCCAGGACGGTACGGACGCCCGCAGCCGTTGCCTTCCGAACCATCTCTGCGTACAACTCATCCGAGAAACCGGGAGCGTGCGTTCCACCGATGATCACCGTGTGGGCTGCGACGAGTTCCTGATCGTACAGCTCAACGACTGCCTGCTCCACGGCCGACGTGACCGGGTGGCCCGGTTCAACAATCTCGGTTGTGGTACCATCACCGGTTCCGAGGAGCGTGTGACAATGCCGTATCTCAACATCACATTCCACACAGCGAAGCTCCACGTCGTCCTGCCGGCAAAGCCTCCGATAGAGATCGAGGTTCCGCCCTCCGCCGAAGGTGAGATGGACCGCGCGCTCACCAAGCTGCGTGAGAACCCTCGTCGTGTTCCCGCCCTTGCCGGCAACGTCCACGCGGTGACGTGACACGCGGTTGACCTGGGAGACCCGAAGCGATGGGAGGGTGAATGTGTTCTGAACGGTCGGGTTGAGCCCGACAACAAGAAAGTGTCCGGCCAATTTTACTACACCTCAATATGGTCCGGCTAAACGCTGAACCGTATGTTCAGGATGTCGCCGTCCTGAACCGGATACTCCTTCCCCTCCAGTCGAAAATGGCCGGACTCCTTGACGCCTTTCTCGCTCCCGGCCTCCATGAGATTGTCGTAGGAGAAGCATTCGGCCCGGATGAATCCACGAGCGAGATCGCTGTGAACCGTGCCGGCCGCATCCACGGCTGTCTCTCCGGAGTGGATTGTCCACGCGCGAACCTCGTCCTTTCCAACCGTGAAGAAGCTGATGAGTCCGAGGAACTCGTACGCGAGTGTAGTCAGGCGACTTCGCGCCGACTGCTCAATGCCCAGATCCTCCATGAAGGCCCGGGCTTCATTGTCCTCCATCTGCGCAAGCTCCATTTCAAACGAGCCGGCAAATTCAATTGCCGTGTATCGCTCTCCAAGCGCAGTCAGGACCGAGTCACTCTTTCCATATCCATCCTCACTCGAGTTCACCACGACCATGAGCGGCTTCCGAGACAGGAACTGGAAGCCTGAGACGGCGCGAAGCTGATCGGAATTGAGCTCCAGATCCCGGAGCGGCGTTTCGTTGTTCAGGGTATCGTGGAGCAATTGAAAAACCTTCAACTCACTCTGGGATTGTGGAGTCTTTTTGCCCCGCCGATGGTCGGCTTCAATTCGGCCAATCCGCGTTTCTACCAGAACCAGGTCGGCCAGGATAAGCTCCGATGCTATGGCATCCGCATCACGAACCGGGTCAGGCAGTCCGAGCATGGAATCCAGCACATCATTGTTGAAGTTGCGGACTACCGCGGCGAGCGCGTCCGCCGTCTTCACGAGGCCCATGGCGGGTCCGCTCCACAAGTCTCCATGACCTCGGGCGCCGTGGTCATCGGTCGGCGCCACGCCGACGAAGTCCATGAAATCGATGGTTGCATAGATAGTGCTCTTCGGCTCGTACATGGCCGACAGCCTCGTGACGCGTTCGTCGGCAACATCGACAACCGCGATGTTCGGTTCTACCTTACCGGAGCTGTAGTCGGTCACTTCCGCGGCCGATCGGGTCAGCGCATTGAATATGGTGGTCTTGCCCGACTTGGGCGGGCCAACGAGTCCTATCTTCATAAGGTGATTCTATCCTCCCAGCAACGCCGTGCTGAACCACGGAACGTAGGTGATCAGAATCACGGCGCCGAGGTGAAGAAAGAAGAAGGGGGCGACGTACCGGTAGACCTTGGCGAGCGGCTGATCGAATCGATACGAGGCAAGAAAGAGTTCCAGCCCGACCGGAGGCGTAATGAATCCGAGAGCCATGTTGGAAACGAATATGATCCCCAGGTGAACCGGATGAATTCCGAACACCGCACCAAGCGGGAGGATCAGCGGGACCACGATCATCACTGCCGAGAAGATGTCCATGAACATGCCGGTGACCAGGAGGGCGGCATTCAGGAGAAGCAGGAAGACGAGCTTGCTGCCGATATTGGCTTGGACCCAATCGATCAGAATGAACGGAAGTCGACTGTCGATGATGTAGTACGAAAGCGCCCGCGCACCGGCGAGGATCATGAGGACCCCACCCATGATGACCGCACTCTTGACGCCGGCTCGCATGAGATCTGCGGGCTTCAGCTCGCGGCGGATGAACATCTCAACGATCACCACGTAGAGCACGGCGACCGCCCCTGTTTCCACCAGGGTCGTTGTTCCCGAGAAGTAGCCGACGATGATGATGACCGGAAGCAGTATTTCCCAGATTGAGTCGCCGAGCGCCTTGGCGGCTTCGCGAATCTCAAGCTTGTGCCGGTGCTCGCCACGCCTGACGGAGACGACAACTCCGACAATGCAGAAGACGGTCACAGTGAACAGTCCCGGCAACAAGCCACCCAGGAACATGTCAAGAACACTGACTTGTGCAGTCGTGCCGTAGAGGATGAGTATGAGGCTTGGGGGAAAGAGAAGGCCGAGATCGCCAACGCTGGTCAGGATTCCGACGGTAAACGGCTCAGACTGGTTCCCTTTCTTGTAGAGGATGACGTAGAGGAGACCGCCCAGAGCCAGAATGACGACGCCGCTCGCTCCGGTGAAGGTGGCGAAGAACACGGAGACGAGGATGGACGCGACGACCATTCCACCAGGCATCCAGCCGAACACGCTCTTTGAGAGATAGAAGAGCCGCTCACCGGCCTTGCTCTCCGAGAGCACATACCCGACGAATGTGAACATCGGAATAGCCGGTATGGCGGCGGACGTGAGCATGGTATAGCCCTCGTTGGGCACGACCGCCACAATCCCGGGCCCGCCGGCAAACAGGAGGTAGGCCACTCCGGTCAGCACAATGAACAACGGGGTTCCTACGAACGCAGAAGCAATGAGGATGATGAGAAGCGGCGTGCTAATGGCCGACATCAGGCCCAACCAGAAATTCTCCAGCGTGAATATGAACTCCGGGACTTCCAGGAC
>DAOWMR010000184.1 GCA_030642995.1 Spirochaetales bacterium | reverse complement strand
GGTTTTGCAGACGCCGCGAAACAACACTTCTGGAGTTTCTTGACAAGTAGCGAATCCGGGGCTACGGTATCTCTTTCACGGAGGTCACTGTGTCCCATCAGGATGCCATCAACCATCTCAGGAACCGGAGAGAAGCGGTTCACGCCGGCGGCGGCGAGGCGCGGATCAAGGCCCAACACGAAAAAGGGAAACTGACGGCCCGCGAACGGATAGAGGAGTTCGTGGACCCAGGTTCATTCGTCGAACATCAGACCTATATCCGAGGCCGGTCCGAGGAGTTCGGTCTGGCAAACAAGAGAAATCCCGGGGACGGAGTGGTCACCGGCAGCGCCAAAGTGGGTGGACGCCAGATCTGGCTCTCCGTTCAGGACTTCACCGTGCTCGGAGGCTCGCTCGGAGAGATGCACGCGCGGAGAATTGCAGACGCGCAGGAAATGGCAATGAAGACGGGAAGCCCGTTCATCGCCATAAACGACTCTGGTGGCGCCCGCATCCAGGAAGGGATCCTCTCTCTGGAAGGCTACGGCGACATCTTCCGGAACAACACATTAGCGTCCGGCGTTATACCGCAGATTTCGGTCATCCTCGGCCCGTGTGCCGGCGGCGCCGTTTATTCGCCTGCGATCACCGACTTCGTTTGTATGGTCAGCGGCGTCAGCAATATGTACATCACGGGACCCGACGTCATCCGGGCGGTCACCGGCGAGGAGATCTCGCACGAGGATCTCGGCGGGGCCGATGCGCACTGCTCGAAGAGTGGTGTGGCCCACTTCAACTTCACTGACGAGCAGTCGGGTTTCGCCTTCCTTCGCAAATTGCTTGGATATCTGCCGTCAAATAACCGCGAGCTACCTCCCATAGCCGAGAGCGAGGATCCAGCGGACCGGAGCACCGCCCCGCTCCTTGAAATCGTTCCCGAGGAAGAAAAACGAGCTTACGACATGACTGCAGTTGTGACGGAAGTTCTGGACCGGGATTCATTCCTGGAGGTTCACGCCCAATTCGCACGCAACATTGTCGTGGGATTTGGCAAACTGGCCGGCCGAACTGTTGGGGTCATTGCGAACCAACCGATGCACCTCGCGGCAGTTCTGGACATTGACGCGTCGGACAAGGCTGCCCGCTTTGTCCGATTTTGCGATGCGTTCAACGTGCCGATCCTCTCCTTTGTTGATGTGCCCGGCTTCCTCCCCGGAGTCGGACAGGAACACGGTGGTATCATCCGTCACGGCGCCAAGCTCCTGTTTGCGATCGCCGAGGCGACGGTGCCCAAGATTGCGCTGATCATCCGCAAGGCGTATGGAGGGGCGTTCATCTCCATGTCGTCCAAGGCGCTCGGGTATGATCGAGTACTGGCATTGCCTATCGCTCAGATTGCGGTCATGGGTGCCGAGGGCGCCGCGAACGTCATATTCCGCCGCGATATCAAGGCGTCGGATGATCCCGAGCAGACCCGGAAGGACAAAGTCAACGAGTTCAAGGAAACGGTGATGGACCCGTTTATCGCAGCGGGTTTCGGCTACGTAGACGACATCGTGAACCCGGCCGAGTGTCGCGCCGAGGTTATCCGGTCCCTGGAAATCGTGTCGCGTAAACGGGTCGATCGCCCCTACAAAAAACACGGCAATATACCGCTGTAGGAGTAGTAGACGATGGATATTGAATCCTACGGGTATGTGGTTCTCGTTGCGGGCCTCGGAATGACCATCGTTTTCCTCTTTCTCTGGTTTCTCAGCGGGCTCATGAGTCTGATCAAGATTCTGTTTGGGGACCGCGAGGGAAGCCCGCAGCCCCAGGAACAGGAATTGGTCGCCCCCGGCGAAGCACCACCAGTTGCATACCGGGGAAAGAACTGGGTGATCGCGGCCGCGGTGGCCTTTCTCGAAGCCGAGCAGCTTGATCAGTCTTCTGATCCGGGCCCGTGGACCAGCGGAAGAGCACACCATGAGGATCCTTGGCTTACAGCACCTTCAAGGGGGCAAATGTGAAACGGCAACTAACTCTTCGCATTGGTGATGAAGAGTTCTCGGTCGTCGCCTATCGTGACGGCGACTCAATAGTGATTGAACGAGATACCGAAAAATACAGCGTGCAACTGGTGTCGGAATCATTTGTGATACCTGCCGCCGAAGGGGCCGCAGCACCCGCAACCAAAACAGTGCCGGCCCCTCGAACGACACCCGCACCGTCCCGGTCTGCTCCCGCGCCGAAAAAACCGGTCCAGACCGGCCCGGCCCTTGCGGGAACCCTAGC
Organism: Spirochaetales bacterium; assembly: GCA_030642995.1. Classification (GTDB taxonomy): domain Bacteria; phylum Spirochaetota; class Spirochaetia; order DSM-27196; family SLST01; genus JAHOYX01. The sequence continues at coordinate 3,852 of DAOWMR010000184.1, read as the reverse complement.
CGCGCCGATGGCCGGTGTCATCAAGGAGATCCTCGTGGCCGCCGGCGATTCAGTGAATGCCGGAGACCGGGTCATCGTGATGGAAGCAATGAAGATGGACATCGATGTTGTCGCACACGATCCCGGGACAGTCGCCGAAATCTCCGTAGCGGCAGGCGAGAACGTCACCGAAGGTCAGCAGTTGCTCCGCGTCGAGTCCGGCAGCGAGGCATAGTCCATGCTGGGAATGTTTTTTCAATCGACCGCGTTCGCGGCATTCACCTGGCAGCAGATCGTGATGATCGTGATCGGCGTGCTTTTGCTCTACCTCGGCATTGCCCGGAAATACGAACCGCTGCTCCTGGTTCCAATTGGATTTGGGGCGATCCTCGTCAACATTCCCCTCGCGGGTATGTTCGACACAGGTGGTCTGCTCCGATATTTCTACTTTGGAATTGAATCGGGCATCTTCCCTCCGCTCATTTTCCTGGGCATAGGTGCGATGACAGATTTCGGACCGCTGCTTGCCAAACCCCGCACCTTTCTCCTCGGGGCGGCCGCCCAGTTCGGAATCTTCGGCACCCTCCTCGGGGCTCGTGCGCTCGGTTTTGATTTCGCAGAATCGGCGTCCATCGCGATCATTGGGGGGGCGGACGGACCAACGGCCATCTATCTCACATCGAAGCTCGCCGATCATCTGCTCGGACCGATTGCCGTGGCGGCCTACTCATACATGGCACTCGTCCCGGTCATCCAGCCACCGATCATTCGACTCCTGACGACCAAGAAGGAACGGCAGGTTGTTATGTCTGAGATCAGACCGGTTTCCAAGCGGGTGCGAATCATCTTCCCGATTGCTTCCACGATTGTTGCAGCAATCTTCATCCCCGCATCCACTCCGCTGATTGGAATGCTGATGCTCGGAAATCTCTTCCGCGAGGCGGGGGTCGTGACCAGGCTCTCCAACACAGCTCAAAACGAACTCATTAACATTGTGACCATCTTCCTCGGGCTGGCGGTGGGATCCAAGATGTCGGCTGAAAGCTTTCTGAACTATCAAACACTCCTGATTATCGGTCTCGGACTGGCCGCGTTTTCCGTTGGAACGGCGGCCGGTGTACTGCTCGGGAAGCTGATGTACGTCCTCTCCGGCGGCAAGATAAATCCCATGATCGGGGCCGCGGGCGTATCGGCCGTTCCAATGGCGGCGCGGGTCGTGCAGAAGATTGGCCAAGAGGAGAACCCGCGAAACTTCCTGCTCATGAACGCCATGGGTCCAAATGTAGCGGGCGTTATTGGTTCGGCCGTCGCCGCCGGTGTCCTGCTCGCACTCGCGGGCTAATACGCGACGATCCGGGTGCCGGCCTTGCCATCAACTGCCGCAACGAGATTATCAACGTCGGTGATGACAACTTCATTCTTCGGATTCGCCTGGATGAACTCAATGGCCGCCATCATCTTCGGGCCCATTGACCCGGCGGGGAACTCTCCATCCTGGTAGTAGTGACGGGCCTGCGCCAGCGTCAGCTTTGACAGCGCCTTTTCCTCCGGCGTGCCGAAGTTCAAGGTGACCTGCGGAACACCGGTAATGATGATGAGGAGCCGAGCGCCCACTGCGAGGGCAATCTTCATGCTGGCCAGATCCTTATCAATCACGCAATCGACACCTTCAATGGTACCGTCCTCCTCGAATGTCACCGGAATACCGCCGCCGCCACCGGTAATGAGAAGGAAGCCCTGCTTGAGCAGACTGTTTATTGCATCCTTCTCAATCACATCGATTGGATACGGAGACGCCACGTACCGTCGGTACCCTCGCCCGGCGTCTTCTTTGATTACCCAGCCCTTCTCGGCGCTGATCTTCTTCGCCTCTTCCTCGGTGTAGAACGGACCAATCGGCTTGGTGGGGTTGTCCATCGCGGGATCGTTGACGTCCACGACAATCTGGCACGGTATCGTGACAACGTTTCTCCACACACCCTTGCGAATCATGTCGTTCTGAAGGCACTGCTCAATCATGTAGCCCATTGAGCCTTCGGTCATCGCATCAGCCACACCAAGGGGCATCTCGGGGACCTCTGCCTTGGACAGCTCATTCTGAAGCATGAGATTGCCCACCTGCGGGCCGTTTCCATGCGTGAGGATGAAGTTATAGCCCTGCTCGAGAAGGTCCACGACCGGCGCCATTGAATGCCGGGTATTGGCAAACTGCTCGGTAATCGTACCCTTTTCACCTTTCTGGATAATTGCGTTGCCGCCGAGTGCGACTACCGCAAGTTTTTTGTTGTTGGAGATATCGCTCACATCTGCCTCCTGAATTGAAGTAAGGGACGAGTGTAGCACTACAACGTCCCCAGGGCAAACGCACATGAGTATCCACTGACGTACTTGCGCAGGCGGGAAGGCCCCGGAGCTTCTTTTGCGGTAAAGCCATGCAGTTCGCCGAAGGCGACACTGCGGGACCATCTTCGGTCCAGGCTACCCCAGCAAGCCAAAGACAGTCACAGCCGCGGTCACCAGCACAAATCCCAAGCCGATGAGCCATTGGGTTCGCTTGAAGCTCTCGTTCACGTCGTCAAAACGCTTATTCACGTCGTCAAAGCGCTTGTCTACGGCCTCAAAACGCCTGTCCACGGCCTCGAAACGCTTGTCTGAATGCGCCATCAGATCCTCAAAACGCTTGTCCACGGCAGCGAAGCGCTGATCCATCAACTCACGCTGGGACTTGAGTTCCTCTTCGACGCGAACCATACGCTCCAGAAGCTGAGTACCGACGCCTGCGAGCGCGGGTTGCGGGACAGCAGCGTCCACAAGTTCCCGGATCCACGGTTTGATGTAGTCCCCGATTCGCTGGACGTCTTCTTCTCGCAGCGGCATTGTCTGATCTCCCACCGGCACCTCCACAGTACACTATACGGTTGGATTTGGGCAGTTGCTTCAGATAGATAAGCGGCCTACCAGTGGAACGACAGCCGATCGTCTATGCGATGCACGGTGATCGGCAGATCGTAGGTTGCCGTCAGGCACTCGGTTGTCATCACGGAATCTACCGGTCCTGCATCCATGATCCGACCGGCCCGCATCAGGACGACATTGGACGCCACGGCCGCGGCGAACTCCGGTTCGTGCGCGGTGAGGAGAACCGTTGCTCCCCGTTCGACCTCGGCGTGCAACAGATCGATGAGTCGCCGCTTGTTGCGGAGATCAAGATGGGCCGACGGTTCATCAAGGAGGAACAATTCCGGCTCCTGGGTCAACGACCGGGCGAGCATGATGAGTTGTTTCTCACCGGCACTCGTGGCGAGAACGCTGGCATTCTGTCGATCCGCCATCCCGACCCGCTCGATCATCTCGGTAGCGAGGGTGACATCATCGGGTCCCGGCGACTCCAGAGACGCCAGGTACGGCGCTCGCCCGAGCAGGACGTACTCGAGCAGAGAGTACTCAAACGGAATATGCTCGGACTGGGGAACGAGGGACATGGACCGGCCAACCTCGCGCCGCGTGTAATCACCGAGCGGCCTGGATTCGAAGCTCACCGTTCCACCCTGTGGCTTGAGCCAACCGAGACAGATGTTGAGCAGCGTAGTTTTTCCCGCACCGTTGGGGCCAAGGATGGCGGTGACCTCTCCCCGAGGTACGTCCAGATCCAACTCTCGAAGCACCTCACGTGAGGAATGGCGAAGCGCGCGGCTTGATGCGTAACAGAATTTGACGCCGGAGAGTGTGAGAATGCCCATCTACCGCTCCACGTGCACGCCCGATGTCACGAGCAGGGCAATAAATCCGGTCGCGCCGACCAGCGAGGTCACGATTCCAAGAGGTATCTCCCCGGCCACAACGGTTCGTGACACGGTGTCGCCGAGCAGAGTG
>DAOWMR010000468.1 GCA_030642995.1 Spirochaetales bacterium | reverse complement strand
GTCCGCCGGCTTCGATCTCGGGGTCATGAAAAGCGGCCCGGAGGCAATGCAGAATCTGGTCACTGCGGGCGCAGAGTTCCTGCTGCGCCTCTACACCTTCCCCAAACCCGTTGTTGTCGCCTGTACCGGCCATGCGATGGCCGCAGGGGCTCTGCTGCTCCTGGCCGCCGACTTCCGCATCGGTGTTCAGGGCGAGTTCAAGATCGCCTTGCCCGAGGTTTCGATCGGTATGCCGATGCCGATCTTTGGGACCGAGTTGGCCAGGACCAGACTGGCCACTCCCTTTGTGGAACGTGCTGTAGCCCAAGCGGAGGTCTTTGAACCGGAGACAGCCGTCAATGCCGGCTTTCTCGATCGCCTGTCGGCCGCTGCAACCCTCATCGACGACGCGGTGGCACAGGCCGAACGACTGGCAGGCCTCGGCGCTTTCGCCTTTGAAAAGACCAGGGAAACACTCAGGGGAGCGAGCGTTCGGCACATTCGGGAAACCCTTAAGGCGGATATTGCAGGAACGACTATCGGGTGAGACTGCAAGGTTTCTGATGGAACTCGTCGGTCTCGATTATCCGGAACTCGGGTAGAGAACAAATCCACGAAGGAACACGAACGCCCAAACAACCAATGCAAAGGCGAAACAACCAAATCAAGCTACAAATCACATATGGCACCCCATCGAGTCCTCGTCCACATCAGGCTTCTTCGATTGCAGACCGGCGGCAGAGATTGGGAACTCAAGCTGGAACCACCGGTCAATAGTGTTTTGCCAATTGTTCGTGATCGACTCGGTGTGCTTCGGGCGGGGCTTGGGGAGTCGGACGACAAATTCAACACTGTCCCTTTCTGATCTCCTTTCTGATCTTGTCCTTTCTGATCTTGCAACGTTCCCGGTCTCGGTATGTCTTCCCGATGAAGAAGGCCTGACCAGGCACCCCCGTCTTGACACATAGCCTGTGTAGCCATAATATGTGTATAGGGAGGCTCAATCATGGCGAATATCACTCTCTCAATCGACGATCGCCTGCTGCAGCGAGCCAGAGATGTGGCAGCGAGCATGGGCACAACGCTCAATGGACTGGTTCGCACGTATCTGCGACAAGTCGCCGATGGGAACTCACCCTCAGAAACGGGTCGCGAGTTTCGAAAACTCTCGCTCGAACATCAGGGCCACTCGAACGGCTGGACTTTCGACCGAGACGAGATCCATGAGCGGTAGGTTCTTTGACACCAATGTATTGATCTACGCCGATGACCATGACCATCCGGACAAGCAGGCCCGTGCGCTGGAACTGATTGAAACCGAGATCAATGCACGCCGAATGTTCGTATCAACCCAGGTGCTGCACGAGTATTTTGTCACCGCCACTCGCAAACTTGGCGTACCGATCACGATCGCAAGGCGAAAGGTCGAACTGCTCACCGAGCTGAACTTGGTGATTCTCAATGGCCAGGATGCCCTCGGCGCCATCGATCTGCACAGGCTTCATGGCTTCTCATTTTGGGATGCACTGATCGTGCGTGCCGCTCAGCGCTCAAGTTGTGATGTCCTTTACACTGAGGATCTGCAACATGGACGCCGATTGGACGGCCTGAGGATTGAGAATCCCTTCGCTTCCTGAAGCAGCCCAGGTCAGTTATTTCTGCGATCGACACCCAACCCCGGGAGCGCCCAAAACGCCGAACCGGGACGTGCCCGGCATACCCCGTCGGAGGAATTTGGTGAAATTGGTGAACATGGCACCGGTCGAAAGCGACGCTTCGGGTCCGCCCGACGAGCACGCCGCGCCTGCCGCCCAGCCGAAGAGCACCAGGACAGCGAGCTTTGGGCTCCTGATGCGGGTTGGGCCTCTCGTGTCAGTCGGCGTGTAGAGGACTCGAGCGCGAACGGCCCGGTCACACCGCCAGACAGACGGCGTTCCCGAGGATGAAGCCCAGAGCTGCGCCAGCCGCGACGTCACTCGGATAGTGGACGCCGAGGACGACTCGCGAGATCGCGATGATCCCCGCCACTGCGGCTGCCACCGGCCCCAGAGCCGGGAGGAGGGTCGAGATGACGACCGCCCCCATGACGGCGTGCACGGTGTGGCCGGAGGGGAAGCTGCCCTTGTCCGGGATCGGGGCGCGTTGTGGGGGGCCACCCGGTTTCTCGCACGGACGGATGCGCCCGCACGCCATCTTGAGGGCCTTCTGAATGAGAAGGGCGACCGCCGTTCCGCCGGCGAGGGCAAGGAAGGGCCGAACGCCCTGGGTCAGCAGCAGGACCACCCCCACGGTCGCCGACAGACCCCAGTCGCCGAACCGGGAAGCCACCCGAAGGAGAATGATCAGGCTTCGGGCAGAAACAGCAGCGGCGACCACCCGAGCCAACTCGTGCTCGATGCCCCCGAGCTGGTGAAGATGGTCGAGAGTGGTCGCCAGTCTCTCACTCATACGGAT
>DAOWMR010000227.1 GCA_030642995.1 Spirochaetales bacterium | reverse complement strand
AGCGCAATCACAAACTCGTCCTGATCCAATCGATCAATGACGATGTCGTTGGTGCCCTGCAGGATCAGCGCCGGCACCCCGTGATCGGTGAGACCGGCGCCGTTTTCTGCCAGGATGGCAGCGATTTCCGGATGGGTTTGGTCGAGCGTCTGCGCATAGAGCGATTTCAGAAAGTAGGTATCGAAGAGGTCGGAGGCGGATTCCGGATAGTAGCTCTGGATGCCGCCCACACATTGCCGGGTCGTGTCGTACTCCAGGGTTTCCGCCCACTCGGGAAGGAGGATTGCAAATGGGTCAAATCGATCCGGACCATAGATGTCGGCGAACGCCGCTACAACCATTGGTGCGAGCGATGGGTACTCGAGAAAGAGCGGCGTAATCTCGGTCGTAGAGCCGTACCCGATAATGCCATGAAGTTGAAGATCCTCCGGCAGGTCTGCATTGCGATCAGCTGCGGCAAAAGCGGCGTGACCACCCTGAGAGAAACCGGACGCGACGCGCGTCAGATTGGACAGGCCCCCGGGAATCGTCTCTGCGAGAAACTCATCGACGGCGCGCATCGCATCCTGGATCACCCTCGCTTCGCTCTCTGCGTGGAAATAGGGCTGAATCAAGTTCCAGTCTTCATAACCCTGGTAATCCGGAATGATGCCGACGAAGCCGTTGCCGGCAAATGCAAGGACGTGCGCGCGGTAGAGTCCCCATCGAATGCCTGCCTCGTGCTCCCGGGACGCCCGGCACGGATTGATCAACCCGGTGGAACCGGGGGCAAAGAGATAGGCGCCGCGGATCTGCCCGGCAGGAAGATCGGGCACGAAGAGTTGCACGCGAACTTCGGTCTCCACACCGGACGGGTGCAGCGATCTGATGAAGAGTTGGTAGACATTCACCGCAACATTTGCGTTTGGCTGCTCGGATCCCTCGAAGAGCGTTGCGGTAAACTCGTCTATCTCCAGCGGAAGCATCCGTTGCTCGAGGCTTGCGCTGACCAGGGTCGATTGCGCGAGCGTTGTGGGCGCCTGCGCCGGCACCATGGCGGCGGCACACACGAAGAACAGAATAACAATACCCAGGTGCGTTGCTCTTTGCGGCATGGTGCAAGAATTCTCCGCTGACAATCTATGCGGGATTGTTGCCGTGCATCAACAGGCACCGGCAGGTGGTTGCGCTGTGCCGCAGGCTGAACTCAGGCGCTCGCCGGTGGTCTGATTCTTCCATAAGGGCCAAACCACCGTACCCGAACCCCGGCCGGTGCAGGGCGGACGCACATTGGCGGGGTGGGCGTGCGGCAGGCGGGAAGGCCCAGACGTGCGTCTCCACAGGCTTTGCGAGGACAAGCTCGTCTGGGCCTTCCTGCATGCGCAAGCACGTCAGTGTATAGTCGTGTGCGTTTGCCCGGCGCCGGCCTTGCCGGGATTGGCCGTGACGCGTATTCTCTCTCAGTCGGATTGAGGTCAACGTGAAGAAAGCTCTATTGATAATCGTGACGCTCCTCGTTACGAGTGTGCTGCCTGCCCAGGACGGACTCTACGCACCGGTACTCCCGAATGACACGGCACTCGTCCGCGTCATCAACGCGAGTGGAGATGCGGTTGCCGCCATCGACATTGGGACCACGCGCATTGGTCCGATGTCTCCGGGATCCGGAAGCGCATACCACCCCGTCAGGCCGGGCATCTACGTCATCTTCGCGAACGGGTTCCGTGAACCATTGACCGCCGCCGCAAAGACCTTTCATACGATCCTCATAGCGGCGGACGGCATCAACATTGTTCGGGACACCCATCACGACGACCCGCTCCGGTCGCAACTCATTCTCTACAACATGACCTCCGGCCCCCTCCGGCTCCATGCCGTCGTGCCTTCGGCGCCCCTGCTTGAAGAAGTCAAGCCCGGGGATGCCGGGTCCATCACCATCAACGCAATCCCGGTGACTATCGCGGCACTCCGATCGGACCTCGTCGGCGCGGGCGCCGGATCTGAAGACCAATACGAAACATCTTTCACCCTCGAGCGCGGCAACTCTTACGCTCTCGTTGTAACCGAAAATGGGCCGGCCCTCACCGGCTTCGTCGTGATCGCCGGCGTGGAAACCAGCACCGAATAGTCGTGGTATTCTCAAGCACCGCATTTCTGTTTCTATTTCTCCCGCTCTTCCTCGCCGGCTACTTTGTCATGCCTGCAAAGTATCGGTCAGGATGGATACTTGCCGGAAGCTGGTTCTACTACGGCTGGTGGCGCGTGGACTTCCTGCTGCTTCTGGTGGCGACTTCCATCTGGGCGTGGTTCGTCGGCACCAGGATTGTCGCGGCCCGGGCCGAAGATCAGGGCAACGCGGCGCGCAACTGGAAGCGCGTTGGGGTCGCAATTCCGCTGCTCGTCCTCGGCTACTTCAAATACTTCAACTTTGGAATTGACACAGTGTCGGAACTCGCGAGCGTGTTCGGAGGCCGGTCGATCTCAGCCTGGCACGTGATCCTCCCGGTCGGGATATCGTTCTACACCTTCCAGATCATCAGCTACATCGTGGACGTACATCGGGGAACGGTACCCGCCGGCCGGGGTCTCGTCGATGTGGCGGCCTATGTCTCGCTCTTTCCGCAACTCGTGGCGGGACCAATCGTTCGCTACAAGGAAATTGCATACCAGTTCCAATCCCGCGACCACGGCTGGGACACCTTCGTGTCGGGGGTCCGGCGCTTCATGGTCGGTCTTGCACGGAAGGTGCTCATTGCCGATGCGGTGGCCCCAATCGCAAACGCAATGTTTGCAGCCTCGGACCCCTCGCTGGCTGCGGCCTGGCTGGGGACGCTGGCCTACGCCGTACAGATCTACTTTGACTTTGCGGCGTACTCGGACATGGCAATTGGCCTGGGGCGGATGCTCGGCTTCCGCCTCCCGGAAAACTTCAACATGCCCTATCGCAGCGGCTCCATCACGGAGTTCTGGCGGCGCTGGCACATGACGCTCTCCGCCTGGTTGCGGGACTACCTCTATATACCTCTTGGTGGAAACCGATTGGGAGCCGGTCGAACCCTGGTGAACCTGATGACGGTCATGGTCCTCGGCGGCCTCTGGCACGGCGCGGCCTGGTCATTCGTCGTCTGGGGCACGTGGCACGGGATTTGGCTAATCGGCGAACGGCTGCTGTTCCGTGATCGCGCAGCACGAATGCGCTCAATCCCGTACAGGATCGTGACCCTACTCGCGATCCTGGTCAGCTGGGTCGTGTTTCGTGCGGAATCTCTGGGGGGAGCGTGGGACATTCTTGCAGGACTCGTCGGAGTTAACGGGTTTGCACTCGAACCGTCTCTTGCCTGGCAATTCTCGACCGGCGGGCTGGTAGCGCTTGCTGTTGGATTGTTGGTCAGTGTATTTGAGCCAACCGTCCTCAGGCTGGTCCGCCGGCAGATCAACGAGCCGGAATCTCAAGCCCGCGGGGTTGGAGCCGTTGCCGGCGTCGTGGTATCGCTGTTGTTCCTCCTGAGCGTCCTCAGGGTGGTCGCGAGTTCCTACTCGCCATTCCTCTACTTCAGATTCTGATCATGATCCCGTGCAAGTTGACCCGGAGCAGCCAGGTAGTCGCTATCCTCTTCCTTGTGGTAACGGCGGTCGGTTTTGTTGGTGCCGCGATCGCGCTCACGCAATGGGAGTCTCCCGCCGGGGACGCAAGCACCACGACCGAACCTGGTCTGGCGCCTTTCGTTGATGGATCGATTTCGGAGCGTGCCGAAGCGGAGCTTGAATCAGGCATACCTGTGCGAACAGTCGCGGTGCGAGTGACCGCCGCGCTCAAGTACCTGCTCTTCCGGACGGGCAACGACGGAGTTGTTGTCGGTGACGATGGATGGCTTTACACGCAGGAGGAGTTTGAGCACCACCCGACCGACGCCGCCGTTCTCACTTCGCGACTGGAATTCATCAGCAACGTCAGCGATGAACTTGCAGACGCCGATGTGCATTTGTTCGTCGCAATCATCCCATCCAAGGCCCGCGTCGTCCTTGAGCCTCTCGGCGGGCGCTGGACACGTCTGGCTCGTCACCCTCGATACAACACCGCACTCGAGTGGCTTGCCGCCCAAGACATTGCCACGGTCGATCTCCAGAGCGCTCTTGACCTGATCCCCGATCCCTTTCTCCGCGCCGACACTCACTGGACCCCATCGGGCGCCCGGCAGATAGCGGCCGTGATTGCCGATGCGGTATCGGAGTTCGGTCTGAGCGCCGGGGTCGGCCGGACATCATACGAAACACGCGTGGCCGCACTCATTGAGGTGCCCGGTGATCTTATGTCTTTCGTTCCGGTCGGCTCATTGGCATCCCTACTCGGACTCCATCCGCAATCGGTCCAGACAACGGAGACGATCCAGACATCCGCACCGTCGCTCGGATTGTTCGATACTCCTGCGATCCCGGTGACGCTCGTCGGAACCAGCTTCAGTGCGGACGAACGGTGGAACTTCATCGGCGAGTTGAAGCGAGAGCTTGGCATGGATGTGCTGAACATATCTGCGGAAGCGGCCGGGCCATTCGTGCCTATGGTGGACTACCTGACAGGACCGGCACTGGCCGAAGTGCGTCCGGAGCTTGTTGTGTGGGAGATCCCCGAACGGTATCTCACGCTTCCGAACGTTGAGGTGCCCGAACGGTAGGCGAACACTTGCATACGGCCGACGGATGATTACTATGGCCGGATGAGTACTTCTGAAAACCTCCCAAGAGAGGTCCTGCCGTCGCAGGTACGCTATGAATCCGGCGGCGCCACTGAGGAGATCTTCAACAGCATCACCCATGCCATCGCCGCCGGCCTTTCAATTGCCGGACTCGTTACGCTTCTTATACTCACCGGCGATGATCCGAGCCCCTGGAAGTATGTTGGCTTCTCCATTTTCGGCACCAGCATGATTCTGTTGTTCCTGTCTTCCGCCTTCACGCACGGTTTCGCCGGAATGCCGCGGATCAGACGCAAGTTTGCCATTCTCGATCATGCCTTCATCTATGTATTGATCGCCGGAACCTACACCCCGCTGTGCCTGATTGCGATGCGCGATAACTGGGGATGGGTAATACTGGGCATCATCTGGGGTCTGGCAATCATCGGCATCGTGCTCAAAACCGCCTTCTACGACAAGGCCCGACTGGCGACCGATCTGTTGTACGTTCCCATGGGCTGGTTGATTGTCTTCTTCGTCCGACCGCTGCTGCAGACGACATCGGTGCAGCTCGTTGTGTGGGCACTGATCGGCGGCGTATGCTACACCGTTGGCGTCATCTTCTATGCATGGTGGAAGTTCCGGTTCTCTCACGTGGTATGGCATCTCTTCGTGCTTGCCGCGAGCGTGAGCTTCTTCATGGGGTACGTCCTGCATCTGGTCTGAAGACGGGCCATCCACGT
>DAOWMR010000121.1 GCA_030642995.1 Spirochaetales bacterium | reverse complement strand
GGCACGGGCCCGACAGAACCCGAGGGACCAGCGTCTGCTTGCCTACGGTTCGGCGAGTGAATTCCATCCCGAAGTGGACGATTCGGGACGCATTGAGCGAGTGGATGAGTTTGACGAGGTTTTCATGGAGGCCGTGCACAAGATGCGCAGCCGGCAGTCCCGGCGGGATCGGCGATTGCTGTGGAACAGAATCGTCATTCATATGCGGCACTTGAGTCCAACCACCGCCGTCCAGATCAAGGAGTACGGCAACCGGATCATTCCACAACTGAATGATCTTGGGCTCGAGAAAGCGGTCATTTACACCCGTCGCAAGCGTTGGAGCGAATCGGTCGTGAGGGAACTGGAACTTCTCTTCCTCAACATTTCGGAGGATCAATTCACCCTTCGCAGCCGGAAGCCGTCCACCGAGCCGTTCCAGCCGATGGACGATTACGTGTCCAGCGTCGTTCGCAGCCGGCAACGTGGAAATGTCTATCCTTACGAACTCATCAAGCTGATCACCTACACGGGCTATCCGGTCAGTGTGAACGTGCCGCGGGGCGAGTTTGAAGAGTATGACATAGAGATTGACGAAGCCGGGGAGCACGCCGCCGCGTCCGTCAAGGGTCGGCCGTATGGGCGGAACCAGTCAAACATCGTTTTTGGTGTTGTGCGCAACCAGGATGCGAAATCCGACTTCGGCTACCGACGAGTGCTCATTCTATCGGATGCCACCGGGGACATGGGTTCGCTCGCCGAGCCGGAGTGCCGGCGGATCATCGCCGCTCTTGATCTGGCAGGCGATCTTCGGATCCCTGTGGAGTGGGTGCCGGTGTCGTCCGGCGCTCGGATCGACATGGAGAGCGGGACCGAGAATCTCGATTGGACCGCCGCAGTCCTCAGGCGCATTATCGAGTTCACGCAAGACGGTGGGGAAATCAACGTCATCGTCAGCGGGATCAACGTGGGGGCTCAGAGTTACTGGAACGCCGAGGCGACCATGCTCATGCACACCCGCGGATTACTGATCATGACCGATGAAGCGAGCATGCTGCTGACCGGAAAGAAGGCGCTGGACTTCTCCGGCAGCGTCTCCGGTGACTCCAATACCGAGATTGGCGGCGGAGAGAAGATCATGGGGCCGAACGGTCAGGCCCAGATCCGGGTTCCGACCCTTGCCGAGGCCTACTCGGTGCTCTTCCGTCACTACCGGTATACCTACCGTCAGCCTGATGAACCCTATCCGCGGCGCGCCGGTTCGACCGACCCGGCGGATCGAGATATCGGGATGACCCGGTACGAGGATAAGCTTGGTCAAGGGTTCGCGACCGTGGCCGACATCTTCAGCTCGTCGCACAATCCGGAGCGAAAGAAACCCTTTGACATGAGGCAGGTGATGGGAGCCGTCATCGATGGTGACGCGGGATTTCTGGAGCGCTGGGCGAACATGAAGGATGCCGAGACCGCGATAACCTGGGAAACCCGCGTGGGCGGATACGGTGTCGGGCTCATCGGCATGGAAAGCCGGCCGCTGGTTCGGCTTGGGGATGTGCCGTACGATGGTCCCGAGACATGGAGCGGGGGAACCCTGTTTCCGAGCAGCTCAAAAAAGGTGGCTCGTGCGATCAATGCGTGGAGCGGTGGAGTTCCGGTGGTCGTCCTCGCAAACCTCTCAGGCTTTGACGGATCTCCGGAGAGCCTGCGACGACTGCAGCTTGAGTACGGAGCGGAGATTGGCCGCGCGGTCGTGAACTTCTCCGGTCCGATCGTTTTTGTTGTGATGGCACGGTATCACGGCGGTGCGTACGTCGTGTTCTCGCGCGCCTTGAACGAATCGCTGACGGCGTACGCACTCGACGGCTCTTTTGCGTCGGTGCTCGGGGGCGCCCCCGCTGCTGCCGTTGTCTTCCCTCGCCAGGTTGAGAAATCCACTCGGGCCGACGAGCGAGTCAGAGGAGCTGCCGCACAGTTGTCGAGCAACGCGGGCTATTCGCAGCGTGACTACGACGAGGTGTACCGAACGGTCTACGCTGAGAAGCAGACCGAGCTTGGCGAGCAATTTGACAAGGTTCACGACATCCGGAGGGCCAAAGGCGTCGGCTCCATCCACGATATTGTGACGGTTGCTGATTTGCGATCAACGATTGTTCGGGCGGTTGAGCGAGGGATGAAGACGGACGTCAGATCCCCGTGAACAGGAGCCAACCGGAGAACGAGCTCGCCATACTGATGACGTTGGTCACGTTCAGCACGGCAAGGGCAATTCCGGCGGCTGCGAAAATCAGCTTCGGCCAACGGAACGGGCGAGCCCGCTCTTTCCCGGCGCCGCGCCGGCACGCCGCAATCACCATCGGTGACAGGGTAAGAACCAGAACGCCTGTTGCGAACAGCCAGTTGCTCATGCCTGGATTCGACGCGTCCCACATTGCGAGCCGGGCTCCGGTCGTGATGAGTGTTGCAGCGAGTTGTTGAAGCCTTCCGAACGCGATGAGCAGTCCAACACCAACGAGCAGAACGCCGCTGAGGTTTTTGATAAGCGGCAAATACCGCTTGATTCGATTCAGGGCTTCGGCAATTCGGGAAAAGAAAAGGCCGGCAAGAATGAACGGCACACCCAGGCCGAGTGAGAATGCTGCGAGATATGCAATGCCGGTCCACACGCTGCCGCTTGTTCCGGCCAACAGCAGAATGCCGGCAAGAATCGGCCCGATGCATGGCGTCCAGCCGGCGCCAAATGCCATGCCGATGAGTACGGCCCCGGCGTGACCTGCCGGGCGACTCTGCAGGTGAACCTTTCGCTCCACATTCATGATCTTCCAGAAATCAAAGATGATATTGAGGCCCAGGATGATCACGACTATTCCTGCGATGATGTTGACAATGTTTCCAGCGCCGGAGAACAGCAGTCCCGATCCGGAGAAAAGGACGCCGAGCGTCACGAACACTATGGAGAACCCGAGCACAAAGAGCACGGTTCGTAGCAGGATGGTCCCGCGCTCCGTCTTCCCGTCTTTCAGTTCACCTACGGCAACACCGCCGATGAACGAGAGGTATGACGGTACGAGCGGTACGATGCACGGCGAAAGGAATGCCAGAATGCCGGCGGCGAACGACAGCGCAAGGGTTGGTGTGGCCATCATTGTTCCAGCAGCTTTCGGAAGCCGTCAATCATTTCCGGTGTCGACCAGGTGTGGAACCCTTGACGCACGGCTATGACGTTACCGGCACGATCAATGATATAGGTGGTCGGATACGCTCTGACGCTGTAGCGCAACGACACCCGCCCGTCGCTATCCAACATGACCGAATAGGTGAATCCATTCTCTTCGACAAATGCCGAGACCATGTCCTCTGTCTCCAGCACGTTTACCGCGACAATTTCCAACCCTTCGTCGGAGAGTTCGTCGTAGAGAACTTGCATGGACGGCATCTCATCCCGGCATGGAGCGCACCACGTTGCCCAGAAATTCAGGAACACCATTTTCCCCCGGTAGTCGGCAAGGGCCTGCTCGTTGCCTCCGAGGGTTGTGAGCATGAAGTCCTCTGAGGGAATACGGTTCTGAAACGGCATCAGACCGAGACGAAAGAGAATCTCAGCTGTCTCAGCGTCCAGAACCGTCTGATCGGCATCTTCGTTGGTATTAGGTTGCGAATCCTGCACGGTTGTTTCCGCGGGTGCCGACACCTCCGGCGATTCGTTGATATCTGAATCCGGATCCGACTCACTTCCACCGCCGGCAAAAGAGGGGAGGGTGAGCAGGACCATGATCAGAAGGAAGAAGGACCCTCGTATTGCGTTCATCCACTTTTCTCCTATATGAGAACGATTGAATACTTGGAGCGAAAGATACTCATTACTCTTTTCTGATTCAAATGGACAGTTCAGACCGATGTGCTCGCGACGAGGACCAGTGTGTTGTAGAGACCATGGGCTATGGCAATTCCGTGCAGGCTGCGCCGCCAGGCAAAGACGGTGCCAAAAGTGGCGCCGATCAC
The DNA here is from genome assembly GCA_030642995.1 of Spirochaetales bacterium. Taxonomy (GTDB): domain Bacteria; phylum Spirochaetota; class Spirochaetia; order DSM-27196; family SLST01; genus JAHOYX01. The sequence continues at coordinate 3,772 of DAOWMR010000121.1, read as the reverse complement.
GAGCGAGACAATGAACCCGATCCATCCCTGATAGAGGTGTCCGGTGGCGAAAAGCACTGAGGATCCACCGACGATGACTGCCGGATGGAGGTTGATCTCTTCACCCCGTGCGAACATGTAGGCCCGATAGAAGATCTCTTCTCTGTAGCCGACGGCAATACTGGCCGGCACGACGAGCGGAAGCAATTCGTAGCGCGTGAATGACCACTTCACTGCCGGCTCCCACAATGCGGAGTGCCCGGGCATGAGGGACCCGACCACTGTCAGGATTGTGAGTGCTCCGAACAGCAGAGCAATGGTCATCGCCAGCGTCACAACATCAGCAGGTCTCGGAGCGTGCCATCCGAGTCGCCGTGCAAAGCCTGGTGTTCGGAGCTCCGTGACGTACACCACGAGGAGAATCTGAGGAATGGCGATCGCCAAGAGCGTGAGATGATAGTACACTCCATCCCAGCTCGATGGGTCCACCGCGCCTGCCTGGGTCAACATTCCCGGCAGGAACATGACCGAGAAGAGGAGTGCGAATTCTTTGCCCAGCTTCACGTTCTCAGATATACTTCATTTTCGAATCCTTGGCGATGAAGTAATTCGTTCGTGTGACGATTTGCGGGCTGGATAGTGTGAACATGTGTTCAGTGAGAGTGCTGGACCGCCGAAAATGGATATAAGAAGCCCGCAAATAGGGAGCCTGTAGCTGCATGTGGATTGCCATTGGCATAGTCGCGCCCCTCGTCGTCGCATTCGTCGTGTTTGTTCTACGCAACGGCGGCTTTGGGTTTCCGTGGCTCCAATTCTACGTGAAGGGCAAGGAGTCCGGCTTCAGAGTCCGGGAACTCAACCTTCTCAGGCACGTTGCGGTTGACAACAATCTGAGAAATCCAACATCTCTTTTCTGGTCGGAGAAAACCCTGGACCGGTGCATTCGAGGCACCATCATTCGATTTCGAAGCCGCAACAAGGAAAGCGATGAAGGATCGATTGGATTCCTCAACAAGCTCTTTGACTTCCGAAAGCGTGTGGAGTTCAATCTTCCGAAGTACAGAATCGGCATTACCTCTTCGCGCAGCATCGTCGCTCAGCAATCGCTGAAGATCACTTTCCCCGGGAGCGGCGTCTACTACGCAAAAGTTGTCGAGAATATGCGCAAGTACCTGGCGATCAGCTATCCAAAGGGGAAGCCGCTCCCGCCCGGATTCTCGTGGGCAAAGCACAAGCTGGGCGTCTACTTCTGGCGTCTCGAGGATGCAGGCTACCAATTTGAGACCCGGGTGCTCGGTGATTTCCAGGATCGGAACTACCCAATCCTACATATCACCCATTCAGATAGTCTTGTTCGTGCCCAGAAGCGCGGATCAATTCGCACCGCGCTCGACACGGGTGGGCACCTGTACCCGCTGAAGTCCATAGAACACGCCCACGAAGAATGGGATACCACCGGCGGCTACCGTTGCAAATTCGTCGACATCTCCGAGGACGGAGCGGCGGTCATGGTCGGGGGCAGGGCGAAACCGGGACTCCCAATCAAGCTGCAAACCGAGATTCTCGACAAACCGATGGTGATGTCCGGTGTTATCAAGGGTGTGACGTACAAGCAGAGCAACAACGTCTCGGTCCTTCACATCCAGGCCACGCCACCATCGCCTACGATGAAGAACCTGATTCTCACGTACGTGTACGGGATTTTCAAGGAACCCACCAGGCCGGTCGCCAAGCAGACTGCACAAGCCAAGTCTTGAGATCCTCGCGCGTCTCCTGAAATGGCAAATTTGTTGAATTCTGAGTTGAATACGGGTAGTATTCGGCTAGTAAACAGGAGATGTCGCCATGAAATCACGCTGGATTTCCATGATCTTGGTGCTGCTGATTGGTATCGGGGCAACAGTTGGGGCCCAGGAGACCAACCGTGCACTGCAGGCCTACCAGGACCGATTTCGAGATGCCTCACCTGAGATCAAACTTCAGATCCTACAGACCGCAGACGCACTGTCGGTGGAAGAACTTGGTCCGCTCTATGTTCAGGCGCTGCAATTTGCGCTGACCAACTCAGCCCGGCTCGAATTTGATATTGTCCTCCAGAAGATTGTGATCCTGGCCGCCGAAAAGGTGGGTGAAGGTCTGTATGCTCCGGCCACGAGTTCTCTCTGGAGCGTCTTTGAGGAGATCGAGGAGACTACCGCTCGGATCTCCATTCTTGGTGTTCTCGGTGACATTGGTGAGGGCAATGCCGAGCTCGTTCTGGATCTCAATGGATGGGTGCAGGCCCAGGCAAATCTCCATCGTGGTGGGGTGGTTCCTGATCTGCAGGTGCTCAATGCCGCCGCCGAGACGCTCGGTGACCTTGGCGATGACAGCTCATTCCCGGCTCTCCTGGACGTTCAGGTTGCTCAGATCTCAAATCCAATTTCCGATACGGCCCGTAGATCTATGAAACGTCTTTCGGGTGATTATGTGCAACTTGCAATCCAGACCATCAACCGCCGCACGATTTCCAATCAGCTGGCCGCGCTCAACTTCTTCCTGGATGACCCTGATTTGAACGATGAGAAGCGTGCGGCTCTGGCAACCGGGGTCATGTCGCAGGCCGTGCGGACTACAATTCGCGGCACCATCGAGCAACAAGCGTTGCGAGAAGTACGGTTTCGCGCCGCACAGGAACTCATTGAGACACCGTATGAAGCTGCCGCTGATTCGCTGATTCGCCATTTCAATCTTACATTCCGATCGTACGACCATGGGCTCATTGCCAAGGCCTGGGTGCTTGACGCGATTGCCGCGCTTGGCAGTACCGGCAGCGACGCGGCGGCGGCTCGGCTCACGCAGTTCCTGGATCTTCTGAATACCTATACAGAGAACTCTCAGTCGTATGACACACAGATCATTCTTGCGGTCGTTAACAGTCTTGGACAACTGGGTGATCTCGTCGCCTACGATGCGTTGTTCTACGTAACCCTTCTGAACTATCCTCAGCGTGTGAAGGACGCAGCTCGTTCTGCACTTGATGCCGTAAGCAGGTGAGCGCGCTGGTTCCGGCCGCCGTTGCTGCGGCGGCCGCCTACGTGCTGGTTCCTCCGAACCTATCCACAATACTCGTCTTTCTCGTTGCCGGGTGTGGGATTGCACTCTCCGGTGTGCGAAGCGGTCGATTGATCGGGATTACCCTTATCGTTTGCAGTGCCGGGATGGTCTTGGGGATGGGTAGCCGCGCTGCCGTTGCCTTTTCGCGGCAACAGCTACCGGCTCTTCCCCCCGGGCGGATCAGTGTGCTATCGGGGGTGGTTGTCGGCCATTCCGAACGTACCGAAAACGGTCGGCAGATTGTCGTGCGGGTGAATGAGATTGGGATGGACAACCTGAGGACTTCGGCGGATCTGCCGATCACATTGAGTTATGACGGCAACGAACTTCCGGCGCCGGGATCTCCGCTTCTGGCATCAATCGCCGGGCTGCAGGCAGGACGAGGCGGGGCGTGGTACGCAAGCGCCTCGGAGGTGCTCGTCGGTGATCCGCCGATTGCCGGCCGTATCCGGTCGGGGATCTACCAGGCGATAACCAACGCCATTGAGAGAAGCGCCGGTACGGGCACTCCGTTGCTCAAGGCCTTGCTCCTCGGTGAGGATACTGATCTCACGGTGCGCACCGAAGAGCTGTTCAGGCGCGCCGGCGCCAGTCACGTCCTCGCTCTCTCGGGCATGCATCTTGCCATTGTTGCGGCGCTCGTGGTCGCATTGATGCTTCCTCTGTTCGGTCGCCGCGTGGCGCTGATCTCAGGTGC
>DAOWMR010000046.1 GCA_030642995.1 Spirochaetales bacterium | reverse complement strand
TCATATTCGTCCTGCTCAACCGAGGTCTCAATAATCGTCGGGTTGATAAAGACCCGCGGCTTGTCGCGGCTTACGTTGGTCACGAAGAGCCGCTTGAGAACGCCAACTTGCACGCCGGCCAGCCCAATTCCTCGAGCCGCGCGCATCGTTGAGATCATATTCTCAGCAAGATCGACGATCTCACCGTCAATGTCCGCTACTTTGTCCGACTTTTCCCGGAGAAGCTCATCCGGATGAATTACCAGTTTCATGGTCGATAGTATGGTACGAAATGGTGCAGATTGGGTCAAACCGCGGGAGGATTCCCAAGGCGAGCGAGCGCGCAACCATGACGCGCGCTGATGCATGGGGGAAGGACACTCCGCTTGTCCTCGCCGGGCTGCGGAGACGCTCCGTGTCCTTCCCCCATGCCGCACGCGCACCACTCGAGGGGCGCGCTCGCCTTGCCGATGCCGCGAACGGATTCGGTGCGCGTTGGCGCAGGGCGCCGGGAGGGAGCCGTGAAGGCTCAACAAGGTTGATCGAAACGTACCTTGTCTCCACGTGGCGTGACATACCAAAACGACAGACTTCCCCCGGCGACCGCCGCAGCACCCGGTGGCGTCAACCCCGACCCGGTGCACGCTGACGCTACCGCAAACACGCAACCGTTGTGGGTCCGGTGCGCCGTGGTCGAGATTGGCGGCTCGTGCGTCTCCGCAGACCGTCCTCGGTTGAGGACAAGCACGAGACGACGATCGCGGCCTGAAGGCGCGCCGGCCTCACAAAAGGGCCACTGGGTCCACATCGATCTCCAGAAACACACTCGCAGGCACATCAACGCTGGGCAGGAGTGCCGCCAGTCGCTCGTGGGTGGCGCCGAATGTGGCGGTGCGAATGATGACCTGATACCGCACATTGCGGTTGACGGTGGCAAGGGGGCACTCTGAAGGACCGAGTATCTCATCCCCGAGCCCTTCGCGATTGCACGCGCTGCCGATGCGGGCGGCGATCTCTCGCACCCGCTGGGCGGATCGGCCGCGAATAACGATCCGGATGAGGCGAGAGAATGGCGGGAAGGAGAGGTCCTGGCGGACGGAGAGCTCGTTTGCGTAGAACGCCTCCAGGTCGTGTGCGACTGCAAACCGGATTGCGGGATTTTGCGGCTGGTAGGTTTGCACGAGGACCCGGCCGTCCGGATGGAATCTGCCCGCGCGCCCGGCAACCTGCACAATCAGGCTGAATGTGCGCTCAGCCGCCCGGAAATCCGGCAGGTGAAGACCGGTGTCCGCGAGCACGATACCGACCAGCTTCACGCCGGGGAAGTTCAGGCCCTTCGCGACCATCTGGGTCCCGAGCAGGACATCGATTTCGCCTGCCCTGAACTGCTCGATAGTCTCCTGGAGCACTCCCTTCTTGCGGACCGCATCGGAGTCCACCCGCCTAATGGACCAATCAGGGAACACGCGGGTGAGTTCCTCCTCAATGCGTTCGGTACCGAACCCGGAGTACCCCACATCCAGGGACCCGCAGTCGGGACACACTGAAATCGGATTCGTTCGGTATCCGCAGTAGTGGCAGATCATGAGGTTGCGTTCTTTGTGGTAGGTCAAGCCGACCGAGCAACGCTTACAGGTCATCTCGTATCCACAACTCCGGCAATGGAAAAAGTGGGCAAAGCCGCGACGATTGAGAAAAAGGATCGATTGGCGGCCTTCGGCCCTGGTCTCCCGCAGCGCATCCAGGAGCGGGCGCGAGAGGGGGCCTTGATCACGTGCCAGGTCAATGACTTCCACGGTGGGCATTGCCCCGCCGGAGAGTCGGCGGGTCAGCCTCAGTCTGTGCAGTTTATCCGACTGCATCAGATGCCACGCCTCCACCGACGGCGTCGCGCTCCCCAAAAGGAGGCGCGCCTTCTCCTCGGCAACACGCTTCATAGCCACCTGACGGGCGTGGTATCTTGGAGAAGCACCGGATTTGTATGATCCGTCGTGCTCCTCGTCAACCACAATGAGTCCGAGACGCGGCACCGGCGCAAACACCGCGCTTCGGGCGCCCACGATGAACCGCGCCTCGCCGCGACGGATTCGTTGCCACTCCGTTAATCGCTGCGAAGGGGTGAGCCGGGAGTGCAACACAGCAACGGAGCCTGCAAATCGGTGAGCCACCGAATCCAGCAATTGGTGGGTGAGCGCAATTTCCGGCACGAGGTAGATGGCCGACTTCCCTTCCGCAATGACTTGCTCGGCAGCCTGGAGAAACACCTCGGTCTTTCCGCTGCCGGTGATGCCGAAGAGGTAGAAGATACTTCCCTCGGACTTCATGACCGCGTCGAGCGCCTGTTGCTGCTCGTCGGAGAGATCGAGCTTTGTCTGTGCAGGAGCCTCTTCGCCCAGGGAAAGACCGGGGACTGCGGTCTCCTTCCGACCGCCGGGAATCATGGCAGACAACGCCTCGCCGAGCGACGCGAAGTACATGCGTCGCACCCACTCCGCCAGCGGAAGGTAGTCCGCGGTGAACAGGGGCTCGTTGTTCGTAACGCGGGTTATCTCTTTGACCTCTCTCACACCGTCCGGTACATCGCTGGGATGCCCGACAACGAATCCCGCGAGGCTTCGCCTGCCGAATGGTGCGATGACCCGTGCACCTACTGGAACTTCGAGGGCCTCCGGCGTGTAATAGGTAAACAGTCGATCAATAGGAAGGTTGAACGCAACGTCCAGCAGCTGTCGATCCGTCACGCCGACGGCTGCCCCGTGTCAGCGCCCAGAGTCTCAAGAAGTGCGATGAGACGCTTGAGATCGTCCCACACCGGACGACGATAGTCAGGATTCCGCAGCACACCGCTTGGATGATAGGTTGGGATAAGCGGAATGCCGTCGTAGTAGTAGGTTTTGCCGCGCAATTTTCCGATGCCCGCGCTCGAGCCAATGAGCAACCCGGACGCCACTCTGCCGACGCTCAGGATGGTTTTCGGGCGAATCAGTTCAATTTGCTCCCGCAGATAGGGCATGCATGCGTCCGACTCGAATGGTTTGGGATCGCGATTTCCCGGCGGGCGACATTTCACGATGTTGCCGATGAACGCGCTCTTGTCCCGTGAGACCCCGATGGCATCCAACCACTTGTCCAGGTACTGTCCTGCTCGACCAATAAAGGGAATGCCCCGACGGTCCTCGTCGGCGCCGGGGCCCTCTCCGATAACCATCACCAGGGGGTCCAGGACGCCTTCTCCCGGCACCGCGTTCATGCGCCCTTCGGCCAGGGGACACCGCGTGCATCGACGCACTCGCTCCGCGATGGCGGCCAGTTGCTGTTCCCGCTGTTCCCGATCGTCTGTTTCGGCTGCACCCGACGGCGCCGCACTCCGGTTCACGGCGTGCTCTTCGGACGATCCAGCCTCTCTCGGTTGTGGCGCGGCGGGGTGTTCTGTCTTTTCTCCGTGGCGAACGAAATCCTCAAGGAGGTTGAGGGCGTTCCACAGTTTCTCAGATACGTTGCTCATGAAGTTGCTCGTCAGGATACTCGACGTAGTGTAGCACAAGACCAGCTGCAGGTGCGCAAGCGCTGGTTTCCGTCCGATTGCAGGCAGCAAGGCGACGCACCATTTCATTCGGCTCCGCCTGCCGTTTGTCCAACTCAAGCAGGGTCCCGACGATTGACCGCACCATCCGCCACAGAAACCCGCTTCCGGAAATTTCAAAGACCAATTGCCCGTGGAGCGGGAAAAAGCCGGCACTGTATACCTCACGGACCCTGGAACGGCTGGTTTCTCGCGGGAGCGTGAAAGTTGTGAAGTCATGGCTGCCGATCAGGGGGGCGGATAGTCGATTCAGTCGCTGCAAGCAGGGGCGATGACGCAGGCGCACCGCGAAGATTCGCCGGCGCGGATGAAGAACGTCGCTGAGCGCGTAGTAATAACGATACACGCGCCGCGTAGCCGAGTAACGAGCATGGAAGGAGTCCGGTACTTCAGCGCTCATGATAGCCCGAACGTCGCTCGGAAGGTAGGAATTCAGCGCAATGTGATACTCAGGCGAAGGAATGGAATCAATCGTCGTCCTGAAATTGATAATCTGCCCATCCGCGTGCACGCCCGAGTCCGTACGACCCGCCGCGTATACCGTTACCGGGGAGCGGTGCATGCTTCCGAGAGCGTCCTGGATGACACCCTGCACGGTGCGTCCTGTACGCTGCACCTGCCATCCCACGAAGTCAGTTCCGTCATATGCAATGGTAAGCTTGAGATTACGCCTCGGCATTCGCCTGTTCGGGATCGCGGTTTTCTTCGCCGAGTTCCTTGGTGATCTCTTCGTACACGTCTCTCGCACTCTCGAGAATCGCTGCCGGCTTATCCTTGCTCGCGCGGCCCATTCCGAAAATACGCGCGACCGTTCGCTTGGCCCGCGCCAGGGCCTGCCGGCGCTGCTCCGGTTCGCTCGTTGGACCATACTTGAACTCGAGCCATCCGGTGAGATAGAGCACTCCGTCATAGCCGTAGTTCTTGTCCAGATCGGGCCCAACATGGCGAGTACCCGAGATAGTCTCCTTGCCGGTCTGCTCCAGCTCAACAGCGTAGGTGTAGAAAAATCTGGCTTTCCGATAGAAAACCTTGGCCAGATAGTCGTAGTTGTCATTGGGCCGCTTTCGCTGCAGATCGGTACAGAGCCACGCTGCCCGCAGACAACTCAGACCCTGCTTGAAACGTGGCGAGGTCGTCCTGTCGAAGTGCTCGTAGCAGGTGGTTGCAAGGTAGTAGCTTGCGCATCCTTCCTCGAGTCGGCGCGGCGACGAGAAGTCCACAGAATCAACGAGAAGCTGTACGTTGGCAATTCGGGTCTGTTCGTTCCCACGAATAGGCTCAAGAGCTTCCTCGGGAACCTCGAGAAAATCCGCATGATAAGCGGCGTAATAGCAGCCCGGACAGACAGTCACTGGGTAGATCAGCGGAAAGACCTCACCATACTTCTGAGAAGGAAGATAGGTCCTGCGCAACTCCCGGGTGAGCTCTCCGGCATTCAGTCTGCCTCGACCGGTACGAAGCTCTTCCCGATAAAACTTGGTGTCACAAATCGGACAGGTAATTGGTGTCTTCGAAAAAAAGGTGAGGTCCGACATCTATCCCTCAATTACGACCATGGCCACTGCGTTGTCAAGCTCGTGACTCAATGAGAGGTGAATCTGTCTACCACCGAACCGGCGAAGAGTCTCAATTGCCTTGCCGTGCAGAAGGATCTCCGGTTTTCCAAGCCTGTTGTTCACCACCTGAACTTCCTTGAGCGAGAATTCACTGAGACCGGTACCCATAGCCTTCGCGAGGGCCTCTTTGGCGGCATATCTGACGGCGAGTGACAGCGCCATGGACTTCCCGCGGCGGCGAGCGTCTGCGAGCTCGCCGGGATGGAAGAACCGAGTCAACAGTCCCGGCTGGTCCACCCATCGATCCATTCGCTGAACCTGCAGCAAGTCTATGCCAATTCCCAGAATCACTGTCCGGCTCCTTCCTCGGTGCTCAATCTATCCACAACTGTCAACTCGATCCTGGCCGGATCAATACCGAGCACCAGAATACCGGCCGGTATCTGGGGACGGGTCGGCAACTCGTGCGTCCCCGGACGACTCACATTTGAAGCGTCCACGATGATACTCACACGGGCGTCGGGGATTCCCTCGAGATCCAGCTGTTTCCCCTGCACGCGAATCGTTCCGGCCGGCAACGGAGATACCACCCGGAACGCCGGATCCAGATCAACAATCGTTATTTCCACATCCTCAAAAACTGATTGTACGATAGTTTCGGTGATGAGTGCACGGAAATCCACCACGTCTCCGCCCGGGAAATCAAGAAGTTCATCGGGCTTCTCAAGACGAATCCGTTCAGAGAAATCCTCCTGACGGCGTGCCAGATCAATTTCCTCGGTCAGGATGGAACCGATGTCCTCCACTCGGCTGCGCGGACCAACAACGGCTACCTGGGTGGGCGAGAGGCGGTAGTCGGTCAGTTCATACCCCGGCGGCGGAAATCCTATCAGGTTCGGAACCACTTCGATGCTGGATATGAGCTTCTCTTCGAGCGTCACAGTAACGGTGAGCGGTTCCACGGTAATTTCGAGAGCTTCCACATCCAGGGCCGTTCCCCGCTTCCGGAGCTCTATCGGTGCCCGGTACACCCCATCCTGTTCGTGCCCGGAGAAGTCTGCGTGTGCGAGAATGTCATCTTCCAGCACACGGAAGATCTCCTCCTCGTCGCCCCGCAACGTCACCCGAACCCGATTGGAATACGGTTCACCAGGCACAAGGCTTTCGGAAAGCTGGAGTTCCAGTGGAACACTGAAATACCGCTCTCCTACTCCGGCTATGTCGTTGAGGAGCACGACGACAACCGCAACCGCCAACGCAATCACCTTGGCAGGCCAATTCTCGAACAATCGTCTTCCGAGCCTACTCTTCAATGCCAACGGCATCCTCCTCCAACTCAGTGGGGGTGAGCAGCTCCAAATGCTCGGCAAGGCGTCGGCGGGCATCCTCAATCTTCAGGTTGTAGAAGAGATTGGCGTCGTAAGCGAGTGAAACGGCGCCGGTTTCCTCTGAGACGATCAGGATCGCAGCGTCAGTCTCTTCGGCAAGACCAAGAGCCGCCCGGTGGCGGGTCCCAAAGCTGCGTCGTATGTCCTGTTGCTCCGACAGCGGGAGGAAGCACCCGGCTGCGATGACCTTGCCTTCGTCAAGGATTATGGCTCCGTCGTGAAGTGCGGTGTCGTGCGAAAAGATAGTCAGGATAAGTGAGGAACTGATCTGCGCGTCCAGACGCGTGCCGGTTTCTATGATGTTCTTCTGACCAACGTTGCGAACAAAGACGATGAGGGCGCCGCGCCGACGGTAGCTCAACACTTCAGCCGCACTGAGCACAGCGTCCAATTCGTGAAACTCGGACCCGGAAGAGAGCCGGAGAATCCTTCGCTGCCCAATCCGGGTGAAAATCTTGCGCAATTCCGGCTGAAAGATGATGGCGAGAGCAATGACGAGGCTCGGTGCGAGCAAGTCCAGAATGGTCCGGAGTGTTCGCAGATCCAGGAAATACGCCACACCGTAGGTGATGAGCACCAGGAAGGCGCCCCGTATCAGCTGCACGGCCCGCGTCTGAACGAGGAGCTGGTATCCCTTGAATATCAAGAACGCAAGGATCATGACATCCAGAGCAGGGAGAATAATTGTTCTCAAGACCCAGATTTCGTTTAGCCAATCCACAGCTTTCTGCCCGCCGCTCCCTCGACCACAGCCGTAGAGTTTTCGCTACGTTTGAGAACGTAGTGAGAACTCCGGTCGTGTACTCACGACAAGTACATGTGTGGAGTTCACACGTTTCGTGTGAACTCCGGTTGTGTACTCACGCCAAATACAGGCATGGAGTTCACACACCCTGTGTGAACTCCGGTCATGTACTCATGACAAGTATCGGAAGATTCTGCGATCAGAATGATACACCACGCCCGGTAGAGCAGGTGGCGATCAGTATTGACTGTCGGCTAAAAGGAACTCGCCGCGTATTCACGGCGAGCAGAGGACTACTTGCCCTTCTTCTTGTGGCGATTCTTTCTCAGCTTTTTCTTGCGTTTGTGCGTAGATATTTTCTTCCGCTTACGCTTGCGTCCACATGGCACGGATTGCTACTCCATTTTCGAACTTGTAGGAACAGAAGGTACCGAACGGCCCGCAAGCTGTCAAGCAAGTGTCTCGGCGAATACAGTGATGCCGGCCACAACGTCGGTCACGGCCTCGGCGGGAATCCACGCGACATCCGGCAAGCTCCGAAAGAAGGTGATCTGCCGCTTGCTGTACCGCCGGGTGTTCTTCTGGATCTCGGCGGAAATCTCCTCATCGTCAGCCGATGACCGCAGATTGCCGTCTGAATCGAAAAACTCCTGGTACCCGATGCCACCCAGCCCCGGGTCCTCTGCGCCATACCCATCGGCAAGCAAAGCCTCAATCTCCCGGCGAAGACCGGCCGCGAACATGTCGGCAACGCGGATTCCAATACGTTGATGGAGCTCAGAACGCGGTCGTTCCAGTCCGATGAGTTTGACCGCAAGATCACTTCGGGGCTTATCCGGCGGCGGGTAGTCCGAGAGCGGCCGTCCTGACGTTTCAAACACTTCCAAAGCACGGGTGATCCGGTACCCGTCTGCCCGAGCCACGCGCCCTGCGGTCACGGGATCAACAGCCTTCAGCTGCTCGTAGAGAGTCGGGAGTCCAAGTTCCGCCAGCCTCGTCTGAATTAGCGCTCGGATCTCAGGCATACTGGCCGGTACCGAGGGCAGTCCATAGAGCAGCTGTTTCAGATAGAAACCCGCACCGCCGGAAACAATTGGTATTCTGCCGCGGGCCCGGATTTCACTGATTGCGTTCTCGGCGAGGCGGACAAATTCCCCGACGTCAAACTGCTCCCTGGGATCAACGATATCAATCAGGTGATGCCGAAGCCGAGCTCGGGTTTCCTGCGATGGTTTGGCCGTGCCAATGTCCATTCGTCGGTAGACCTGGAGCGAATCCGCACTCACAACTTCGTACAAATCAGGGGCAAGAAGCTCGAGAAGACCTGTCTTTCCTACTGCTGTGGGCCCGAAGAGAAAAATCGCAGGTAGGCGCTGGATCGCAGGAGTCAAGTGGAGGACGTTACTCCTCTATGCGGTACTGAACTTTCTTGGTGAGAATCTGATGATATGCAGTAGAGACGACTTTGCCATCGTTCTCTTCCACTTCCTCGTCTCCCGTCATCGTGATCTGATAGGCCCGACGAATAGTGGCACAGGTCAGAACATATACGTTTTCAGAATACTGCTCCAAGAGATTGAGCGGAAGAATCATCTGTGCGTCTCCTCACGATAACAAGCTCCCAGTGAAGATAGCGTTCCGACCCACGCATGTAAAGACCGCCTACTCCAGCGACTGCCAATGACCCTCCTCGACAAAGGCACTATAGGAGAACCAGAAGTGCTGGACACCGACCACGGGATCGAGTGTCGTGCCCTTCAGTTCACCGGAAATTGCCAAGCCGAAAGCGTCCCACGTCGTGCCGGTCTCAACATCGCGGAAGCCATTTGCTTGAGCCTCAAAGGTCAGAACCCGCCCGTTCACTTCGGCACGAAAGGCGTTGGCGGAACCAACGTCGCGACCACTCGCAATGTCCCGGGTATCAAGCGCGGAGGATGTCCCGGCTTCCCAGAGGACAACAATCGATTCGCCGCCTACATTCCGCTGAACGACCCGCACCTCGGCAAGGATGGGATACGGAAACACCGCATTCTCCCCGCCCTGCATTACCTCAACCACGCGATCCATGGCGGTGAACGGTCCGGGAGTTTGCGGCCCAAGATAGAGGAATGGTTGTCTACTCGTATCGTAGCCAGCATACGGGTTGTTTCCGTAGGGCCGAGCGTATCCGGTGTCCTGCGAGAGAACGGTAGCGCCGGTGAATCGATCTTTGGCCCGGTCCCACGGCATCATGAGCATCGGGTAGAGCTCCAGGCGGAAGCCGGCATACCGGCCGACGAGTCCTTCGCCGGTTGCCTGTTGCCACCAGGTCTCGGACTGGCGATCGTACATGATGAGATTGCTCAATCGCAGCCGCCCGGTCGTACCGAAGTCCAGAAGCTCGCCATTGAACTCCCGACGGAACGTGAGTCCACTGTTGCAGAGCGGGCAGTACGTAACGGTGACCGGTGTATTGCCCACCACATCGTTCACGATCTCGTGGTAGGTAAGGATCTGAACGGGATAGATATGTGTTTGACCGTCGGCACTCACTGCGAAGACCGGTTCATCCTCGCCGAGCCATTCATCAGCCTCAGCAATTTCTATGAAGATCGGTTGGTCAATTGCCGGGATGCCGTCCTTCGGCGGTCCGCCGGACATGACATCGCTTGCCGGGATGGTCGAGCGAGAGAAATCGGTCTGAAATCCAGGCACCAATCCGAACCCGCTATTCTCGAAAAGAGGCCTGGCACCCGGCGCGGAAACCGAAACTGTGGATCCCTGCGCACATCCCTGGATCAATTCGGCCGGTTGGCTATCTGCAACCCCACCGCTCCCGCTTGAGCACCCCGCTACCGTCAGGGCGGTGGTCATGGCAAAGACGGAAAACACAACAATCAACGGATGGCTGTTCTTCATAGGACAACTCCTGTGTCTGTTCCCATATCGAAACATAACCATATTAATCAGAAATATCCGGAATGGTTCATTCGCCAACCGGCCGGGTCAACAGGTCAGCCGTCGTCTTTCGCAGCGGCAGATTTGATCTCGCCAATCAAATCCAGAAGGTTTCCCCAGTGAGCTCCTCGCCAATAGAGTTTGGAACACACGGAGCATTGATAGAACGCGTCATAGAAGAGTCGAGTGTTGTGCGGCAGCCGATCCTGGATCTCCGCCTTGGGCACCGGCTTGATCACGCCATTGCAGTCAACGCAGCGCGTGAACGTCGTTACCTGCGTACGCAGATCAAACCGACGCATTACTTCGGCAGCCTGTTCCCGCGGGATCTGACTCCGAACGAAGTACCCGCGAGTCACGATCCGACGCATGAGAAGTCTGCGGTCACGGGTCAGGATGGTGAGGCCTTCCCGAGCGGCCGTGGTTGCTATCTCGTCATCATCCATTTGCTGATCGTATCGGCTGTCAAATCCGAGAAGCCTCAGTAACCGGACGAGCTTTCCCAAATTCGCGTCAACGAGAAACCGGGAGCGACGAAGCGGTCGTTCGCGCAGACGTAGCACCGGTGAAATGTCCAATCCTTCGAAGACCGGATAGACGGCCACGCGTTCGCCACCGACAAGATGGTAATCAAAGCCGACGGATTCACCATCCACGACAATCAGATCGATTTCAGAATGCGGCACCCCGCACGACTCAATGGTGTCCTTCACCGCGGGGGCACCGTTAAACGACCTTCTGATGGTGCACTTGCGTTGACTCACGGGAAGAAAATCGTTGAGCTCCTCGTAGAACCGAAACTCGGCGTGCGGCATGGTTCAGTTTAGCAGCGAGCTGCCGGGCGTAGAAAGGCCCGACAGCGTCGCGTCTCAGAATCGAATGGCCACGCCCAAGTGCGCGTGCAGGTATTGTGACCCGGACTCCAGAAGGTAGTGGAAATCGGTGCCTGCCTCCAGTTCCAATACCCGCAGAACTCGCCAGTCCAGACCCGCTCCGACGCTCACCCCAAACTCCGCGGCCACGAGCGCGTCACCGAAGTAGTACCCGGCGCCCAAGGCCCCGAAGGCGGTCACCGTGCGCAGAAGCTTTCGGTGATACCGGCCGACGACCGATCCGCTCATCAAGCTCGCGTTCGTTCCGCTAGCGGATGCAAGGAGCAGGTTGTAGCCGAAGAGCCCGTGCAC
>DAOWMR010000116.1 GCA_030642995.1 Spirochaetales bacterium | reverse complement strand
GGACACCCGACCCATGATCAGGAAGGCTGCGAACATCATCACCGCACAATAGACGAAGATTGCCCGGTAGCCGGCAAGATCAATCAGCGCCCCGGTGATTGGTGGAGCGAGGATCGCGGCGCCCTGCGAGAAGAAATAGTAGAGGCCTGTGTAGATGCCCATGTTGGAGAAGGAGGCCATTTGCCAGAGCATGGGGAAGCTGTTCGTGATGATGGCGACCCAGAAGATCCCGAAGATGAACAGCAATGCCCAGAAGGTGAAGAGCCCAATCTGTTGAGAAAGCCCGAGCGCCGCTACCACCGGCTGGTGGAAGGAGATCATGACCGTGAGGGCCGCCACCACAGCCAGAGCCAGCCGTATTGTTTTCTTTCGTCCAATCTTGTGTGCCACAATTCCGGACGGAATGGCAAACACCGCATACGCCACGGCAACCATACCGGCAGAGAGTCCTGCGATACCTTCAGACGTGCCAAGAACGTCGCGGGTGTAGAGTCCGACGAACGGCAGCAGTCCCTGGTAGCCGAGAAACCACAGGAAGATGCTGATCAGGATCCACATGGCGCTCCGGTCCCTGGATCCGAACACCAGTTTCAGGGAAGCGAAGAGCGGTTCATTCTCGTCGCCGGATTTCTGAGAGCGACCCCTTTCCTTCACAAACAGGAACAGGAGCAGCGTTGCTATCAGGACCAGCAAACCTGCAATGAGGAAGGGGAGTTTTCGTTGCGTGTCGCCGATGAGCGGGAGCACAATGGAAACATCCATCAACGGACTCAGGACGATCGTACCGACAATTGCCGCTACCCCGCCCATGGTGTTGATGACGCCGTTGGCTTCAGATCGATACTTGCCCGGAATGATGTCCGGCATGAGCGCGACAACCGGTCCCCTCGCAGCTTGCTTGGCCATGTTGAGTACGAACAGGACGATGATCAGTGCCCATAACGTTTTGGCTGCCGAGAATGGAATGGTCGCGAACAGGAGCGCGGACATCGGGAGCGTTACGATGATGTAGGGCATGCGGCGCCCGATCCGGGTCCGTGTGCGATCCGAGAGGGCGGAAAACACCGGGATGAGGAAGAGCGCAAACACGTTGTCCAGGGTCATGATGGACCCTATCAGCGCCTTGGACTCCAGGTAGTCGGCGAGGAAAACCGGCACGTACGTGTCGTAGAGCGGGTCCATGAGGCCCATGGTGAAAAAGCCAAGACCAATCAGGAACGTTGTGGTTGTGTAGGCGGCGAACCCGGTTTTCTTGTTCATGCGGACATACTAACCGAGGAAACGCAACGTGTCCGGTCTGATTCCCCGGGCGCCGTCGGTAACATCGAAGAGCCACGAGTTGTCGAAGATGTGCAGCGGATCGTGTACCGGGGAGCGTGCTATGGTGAGGCTGTGAAAGAGCGAGCCGCGTCGCTGTTGCTCCTTGATCTGATCGATGAACCGGTCCGCAATCTTGGGGATCTTGAAGTCCGAGATGACCAGAACATCGGCGTGTTCGAACGACTCGGCCTGGAGCATGGTGAGCGCTTCGGCAAGCGCAGGCCGCAGATCCGTTCCGCCGTGAAAGCTTCCACCGAGGAAATCACAGAGGGCAGGCAGATCGATTGCTGTCGCGCTCAGTGTGAGAGTACGAACGGAGGTGGAGAATGCAATGATGTGGAGATCACGCCGGTCGATCAGGAGGCGTCGTGCGAGGGCGAGGGTCATCGCCTTGGCAATCTGCTCGGGCTCGTCCAGCATGGACCCGCTCGTGTCCACGCACACGATAACAGGCCCCCGCGGTACGACCGCCTCCTCAGTCTTCGGTACCAATCGATGTTCCGTGTGCTCCACAATGCGTTCCCGCCGGTAGTCCAGCTGGAGCAACTCCTTGTGGGCAAGCTTTGCGTAGAAAAGATCCTCCGTGTTCGGGTCTGCGAGGAGCGCCACCTCCGACGGGAGCAGACTGGTGAGATCGTCGCCGAAGTTCACACCGGTCACCTCCGACTTCCCCAGACCAATTGGCCTGAAGGTCACTTCCCGGACCACATGCATTGATGTCCGCAGTTCCGTTGCGACCCGGCTCCGGCCCAGGATCTCAGCCAGTCGGTCCAGCTCCGGGAGATCCTTCAGCAGTTCAGCCTGCGTCCCGAGGGCGTCCCAGTTCGTTTCCAGCCATTCCCCCCGGCTGAGATCCCACAACGCATCTTCGTCTCCGAAAAGGTCGCTCACCACGGACTGTGCCCGGGTCAGCAGTGGGAGGACTGAACCGAGTTCACGCACAAATGACCCGAGAGCACGTCCGAGTTCCCGCGTCTGGAAACGTTCCCGCTCCGCCTCTATCGCGGCTCGCCACTTCTCGGTCACGACGGCAATCCTGGCCCGCACCTCAATTTGTGGCCCAGGGCCGCTCATTTCAACGTCCGAACCCGGCCCGGGGTCCGACGCCGACGCTGCGAGAACCGTTTCGGCAAAAGACGACAATTCTGCGCGATGGTTCGGGGGCATCCGTTCGCGGGCCTCGGCGAGAGTCTGTGATGTTTCGAGTATCTGGAGATCCGCGTCTTCAGCCTGCAGCGGGTCCTCGTTTTCCAGGCGTGCCCACTGGAGATTACACCAGCTCACCGCCTCGTGTGCGACGCGCTCGGAGAGAGCGTGATTATCGCGGGTGTACGACGAGAACGATGCGGTTGCAATGAGACGCCGCGCCGTATCGGCAAGCGGTCGGGGGACGGAGGCGACAGCGCCGGTTGCCCCCGACGGGTTCGTGGCGGCATCTGCCGGTTGGCCGATGAACGCGGTGTAGGATTCACTCTCGAGGACCTCTCGAATCTCGGTCGGGAGAATGTCAAACTCATGGGAGTATGCGCAGTGGTGCATTCCTACGGCGTGGCTTCGATGTGCGACAACAGGTGCTCTGTCGTAAGGCGGACCTTGACGAGCTCTTCGGCCGCGCTATCCATGGCGTCGGTGACGATCTTTGCGTAGTCCCGGACAACGAAGAGGTGTGAGCGCGCCTGGTCGTCGGTTGCGTTACGTTCAGCCAGCAAACGATCGGTTGCAGAGCGGATATCCATGATGATCTCCTGTGCTTGGGCAATCATCGATTCCCGCGCGCCCCGCTCGATCTCCCGTGATCGGGTGGTTGTAGTGTTGCGGCGCTCAGTCTCAATCTCCCATTCCCGCTCGTCAATTTCCAGCAACCACTGTGCCGTCCGGGTGACCGGAACCAATTCAGATCCCACGAGCTGATCCTTGTCGTCGTATCGGAACAAGTCCATTTCACCCGTGGAACCGAGGGTCAACTCATCAACATCGCCGTGCCAGATGAGAACCTGGATTGATTTGTCCCCGCCGCGGACGGCATCCTCACCACCGTTGTCTGGATCCATGAGGCGGTAGTACTCTTCGCGATAGACGGTTGGCTCGGTCGCCTCCTCGTCAATCACCTCGACCGATCCGGAGAGAAGCCGCTCTTCGAGGGCCGCAATCTTCTGCGTGAAACTCTCGATGAGAGCAGGGCTTCCCGCGTGGCTTGCGAGTGCATCCCTCACGATCTGATCGGATGCGTCGCGCTCACCCTGTGCATTCCAGACACAGTGACGGATGATGGCGCAATCAAGCGGTTGGACTTCGTTTCTTCCGTGCAGCAACGCACTCGCCCGGAGGAGGTGAACGATCTTCTTCCACCGCCGGTCGGAAACGTAGTGACCTGCAGCCGCATCCTCGGCGCCCGTCCCATCAGCTCGCAATCGGTCCCGCACCGCTATGAGGAGCGTGCCGACGGACTCGGGCACCTCCACCTCCAGCAATGCTTCCTGAAACGTCGCATACTCTTCGCGCGAGATCTTGTCCTGCGCGGGGACAACATCGGCGTAGACATCGCGCGTGTCGTTCACGAGGCTCCGGAACGCCTCGGCACTTTCAATCTGGCCGAGCACCAGTCGGATCAAAAATCGATCCCAGAACGCCACAGCCGTTTCGTCGTTTTCCGGAAGTTCATTGGACGCGCCGATGAACACCTTGAGCGGCAGTTCCATCTCCTGTGATCCGTTGCGGTAGAGCCGTTCATTCAGGGCGGTCAGCAGCGCGTTCCGGATTGGCGCGCTCGCCTTCCAGATCTCGTCCAGGAACACCACATCGGCATCGGGCAGGTAATCGGTGGTAACCCGTTCGTACCGGTCGTCCTGCTTGAGCCGCCGGATGGAGAGCGGCCCAAACACCTCGTCCGGCGTGCTGAATCGACCCATGAGGTAGCTGAAACTCTTCGCATCCTTGAACACCATCTGCAGCCGTCGTGCAATCAGGCTCTTGCCCACTCCCGGCGGTCCGAGCAGGAACATGCTCTCCCCCGCCATGGAGGCGAGAAGCCCCAGCCTCACCGCCGCGTCGCGCTCGTGGAGGCCGGTCGTCAGTGCGGCGATCAGTCGATTCATGCGTTCGTACATGGTGGCCCCATTGTTCGGCGGTGCCGGTATGCATGTCAAGCTGAGTGGGTGCAACCGTTGTTCCCCGGCCCCGATTGTGATAGTTGTACGTCATGGCCGAATCGTCCTGGCGGAGTGACCTTGCGAGAACCATTACCGATGTCTCTGGGCTGCCCGACTGTCTGGATCTCACCGACGACGAGCGCCGGTTCTTTACGGCGCCGGAAACACACGGCCGGTTGTCGCTGAAGGTGCCGCCGGCGGTTGCGCGTCGCATGGCCGATACTGACACCCCCCTGCGCCGCCAGTTCATTCCCACGGCCGCCGAGTTCGAGACGCTGCCGTACGAACTCGCGGATCCGCTCGGCGAAGAGCATCACTCCCCACTCCCGCGGCTGATCCATCGACACCCCGATCGCGCGCTCCTGCTCGTTACCGACCAGTGTGCGGTCCACTGCCGCTACTGCTTTCGGTCTCGCTTCACCGACGGATCACACGGCGCGATCTCTACGGAAGAACTCAGCGCGGTGGAGAGCTATCTCGCGGCGCACTCAGGGGTCCGTGAGCTCATACTTTCGGGCGGCGACGCCCTCATGCTCGGTGACGGTGCGCTTGCTGATATCCTGGATGCCGCTAGACGAGCCCGACCCGGCATCGTCTTTCGGGTTGCGACGCGGATGCCCGTTGTGATGCCGCTCCGGGTAACGACAGAACTCACGCGGCTGCTGCGGGCGCATGCGCCCCTCTGGGTTGTTCTTCAGGTAAACCATCCGAACGAGCTCGACGCCGAAGCATCGCACGCGCTGGGCGCCCTCGCCGACGCCGGCTTGCCGGTTATCAACCAGACGGTCCTTCTTGCGGGTGTGAACGATGACGCAGAGGTTCTGGAAGAGCTCTTCACTGCGCTCGTTCGATTGCGCGTGAAGCCCTATTACCTCTTCCAGGGCGATCTGGCGCCGGGGACGGCCCATTTCAGAGTGAATCTTGAGCGAGCGCTCGGGATCGTAGCCGAGCTGAGGCGCCGGCTCTCCGGCCTCGCAATGCCCGTATTTGCCGTGGACATCCCGGGCGGGGCCGGCAAGGTCCCGCTGGAACCCTCTGCCCTCGTTGGCGAGGACGAGAATGGGTATCAACTCCGCGCAGACAACGGAGAGATGTATCACTATCCCAGGGAGTAGTGTCCAGTCAGAACACTACTGGTCACGAGTGGCTATGGTCGATAAGGTGTGCTCTAATGACAAACAACAATCAGCATAAGCACCTCGTCTGGGAAGAGATCGACCGTCGAACCCTGCTGGACGCACATGTATTCTCGGTATTGAGCTCACGTCGTCGGGCCGCCGATGGCGCAGAGACCGACTATTTCCTGGTCGATTCACCGGACTGGTGCAATATCATCGCACCGGTCACCCGGAATGACGGCGTGGAGTGTTTTGTCATGGCCCGCCAGTATCGACACGGCAGTCAATCGATCACAATCGAGTTTCCCGGCGGGATCGTTGATCCCGGTGAGCGTCCGGAAGCCGCGGCTCTGCGGGAACTCGAGGAGGAGACCGGCTACGCGGCCGAGTCCGCGTGTCTTATCGGTAAGGTCAACCCGAACCCCGCGTTCATGTCCAACTCGGCGTTCACCTATGTGGCGATCGGCGCCCACAAGAACGGCGGCCAGAACCTCGACGAGAATGAACGTCTGGATGCCGAGCTTGTTCCGGTAACCGAGATCGTCGATCTCGTGCGTCCGGACTTCCACGAGCATGCCATCATGCTGGCCGCGCTGGACTGGTATCAGCGGTATCGTGCCGATGGTCTGGACTACGAGACACGCCTGAAGCGGTGGGAATCGGAACGTTGAGTGTCGACATGCCCCGTGTATTTGCTGGTATGATCGTGTGATGGAGATCGAGAACAAAGTGCCATATATGGTGAATGAGCGTGATGTTGAATGGGAACTACACCCGGCCGGCCTGCCCGGCGTGGAGCTGAAGAAGCTGAGATCGCGCGATACAGGCGATCATGAGGACAGCATCGCCATCGTTCGCGTCCGAAGCAAAGCGGTGGTGCCGCCACATGTTCACGAACGGGAAGACGACAACCTCTATGTGTTATCCGGGAGAGCCCGGATGCGCGTTGGTTCGGAAGTATTCGAGATCGGCCCAGGCGCCCAAATCACGGCCCCTGCCAAGGTGGAGCACGAGATCTTCGACATCGTCGAAGACCTGTACGTCTACGACGTCTTTACGCCGCGAATTCTCTGACTCTCGCAAGGTTCGCACTGCCGACCGGAGGCGAGGAACGAGCCCCGGCTTGCCATTGATGGCCCCATCCTGGGGCATAGAGGCGCGTTCTCACTCGCTCTGCTCGTTCGAACATGCAGTTTCGCAGGAAGCGAAACTGCCCGGCCGCAATCTCAGTGTTTAGAGGCGCCGACCGGATTCGAACCGGTGAATGGAGGTTTTGCAGACCTCTCCCTTAGCCACTTGGGTACGGCGCCCTGATTGTCGCTTGCTTCGCGTTTGACAAAGTAGCAAATTCAATAGGCGCTGTAAAGGAAAACGGCCGCGCCATGGGGTTAGCGCGGCCGAGATTGTCAGTTCATCCGGCGGCTGGATGCCGCCGACCGTTGCTCAAGCTTACTGTGCCGCGAAGTCGGTTCGCACGACGAGATCAAACGCGATGTTGCTCTCGCCGGCCGGGTGCAAGATGGAAAAGAACCCGTACTCCGTCTCAGGTTCATTCGGGAAGGTAGTCACAATCGCGTAGTATGTGCCGGGTTGCGAGAGCCATGCGCTCTCGATCCTGCTCGCGCCCTCCAGCCCTCCGTCGTGGTCACTCGCATACCACAGGCCGTCCGTGCCAAAGAGGGAGAGCATTGAATCCGAGTCCGCGTAGGAAACGCCCTGTCTGACCTCGGTAACGACAACTTCGATGGTCACATACGATGGTTCATCTATAACAAGCTCAAACGCCGAGTAGCCGACACCAACTTCTCCCGCACCGATTCCCCGGCCGTTGGTGATCGGGATGTATTGCGAGAAGTGTGCGACCTCTTCGATGCAGTTGGCCCCAATCCCGTCATCCGGGTACGGCTCCCCGCCGCCAAAGTCTCCGTCATCGTAGTCGTATTCACGCGGCGGTCCAACGGTGAGCTTGAACCGAAAGTCGCCCTCTCCGCCCCGCGGGAAGCCTTCGACGTATCCAAAGTCGTCCCGGTTCGGCCAATTCGGGAATGATGTGACCGCGATGTAGTATTCGCCCGGCTGATCAAGGGACGCGTCATAGACGAGGGAGCCGCCGTCAATCCCGCCGTCGTCGTCCTCGGCTATGATGAAGCCATTGGAATCAATGATGAACATAACCGAATCGCCGTGGGCCTCGCCGACCACCTGGACCTCCGCACTGATAGAAGTGGGTTCATCGGTGGTGATCCGGAATAGCGTGACGCCGTCCCCGACACTGCCCAGCATGACGAACCCTCCGCTCGTGTAGCGAATTGGTATTGCGAGGTTGCGGAACTCGTCAAACCAGATGGCAGTTTCCAGACCATCCCCGCTCCCGTCACCGTAGTCGTCATCGCCGTAGCCGTCGTATTCACGCGGGGGACCAATGATAAGCTCAAACTCAATGTCGCCCTCCCCCGCTTCGGGGAAACCTTCC
>DAOWMR010000095.1 GCA_030642995.1 Spirochaetales bacterium | reverse complement strand
GCTTCGTGAGCATCTCGAGGTAGGGAGCGTCGGGATCTGCGATCAGGACGGTGGACCCTGCGTTCAAAACCGATGCTTCGGCCGGGTCTGCGGAGCAGACCGTATTTGCTCCTCCCTTCCGCGCAATTCGCATCCGGGCAAATCCCCAGCTGGTCACTTCGTCGGCTAGAATCTCTTCTCCCTCCCGGCGTCCGGTTGACTCAATGACTTCGTCAAGTCCAACAACACCAACAGACACCGTCAGCTGCTCCAGGAACATGGCCGACTCCGCAACTGATCTGCGAATCAGCTCGGCGACCTCTGCGCCCTCCGCTACCGAACCGTGCGAGAGAACGTATGCGAACTGGGATCCCGTCAACTTGTAGAGACGATGAACGCCTTTCCGCGAATGGGCCGACTGGAAGTTTCGCAGAAGGTAGGCGACGGTATAGAGTGCCTCGTCTCCGCCTGCCCGCCCGTAGGTGGTGTTGATCCTCTGGATGTTATCCACACCAATAACCATCACCGCGCCGAGTCCTTCGATCTCTACGTCGCCCCGAAACTGTCCGGCGAGGCGTTGCTTGAAAACCGTTTCATTCATGAGCCCGGTAGTCGAATCTGTGAGTTCATCGGTTCCGGGCGCAGCGCTCGAGGTCGGAGCGGGGGAGGGCGAGACAATTGTGCTCCGTCGCCGGGCGGCCCGATCAAATTTCCGCGCCGCGTTTGTGATCGGGAGGTCGTAACGTTCGGTCATTTCCGCGGCGAGTGGGAATATTGACGTCAGCGCAGACCCGGGAACCCACTGTTCAATCGCCTCAAGAATTTTGGTCCAGTGGCTTTGAGTGAGCCCGGCGACCTGGCCGTCGCGAAGTTCCCGATAACCCGTGTCAATGTCAGGCACCGGAACACCCGTTGCCCGGTAGATGCCCGATGCCACATCCTCTCCTACCAGGGCAGCTATCCGTACGAAGAGCCGGTAGAGCGCACACGGAATTGCCGGCCCGCTGTCGTTGTCTACGAAAAACGCTTTGATGAGGGCAGTTCCACCGACGGCGAGTTTGCCGTGCGACGGTGCAAACTGGTTGATTGCCAAGTCACTTCCGAACATCGTTTCCACGATATCCGGCGGCATGTTCGGCGTGAGGGCATCCCCGTACGCACGGATCGATTCCCTGCGGAGGAGCGGGTACCCCGTATCCTGACCGGGGCCGAGTGATCCGAAGAATGGTCCCGAAAAGAGCGTACCGGTGCTTCGCTCAAAGCTCATGAGAGAACCCGGCGCCCCGGCGTACGAGGTGAGCCCGATCACGAGCTTCGCCGTCGGCGAAACCGGCAGACCGACGCCTTTGGTTGTCAGCGTCTGAACCCGCCAACCGTCAAGCGCGTCACCTGCCTCCGACGCAGCCTTCCAGTGAAGGAGGAGATTTCGCTTTGCGGAGAGGGCCGCGAGGAGAGGGAGGCCGCTGAACGCGCCCGGGCCGGGCGTCTGAACGATGACGACAATCGGGATTCCCCCCGTCGCCAGGTTCGCAATGGCTCTCGTATGTTTGCGGATGTGCCACGCCGGCCCCGGGTCAACGACAACCAAGCGTGAACCGCCGGACACAACGTAGGTGGAGAATGGGAGGTCCAATTCCTCCGCCGACGAGTAGAACGATGTGATGGTCAGTTGGTCCGGCTCGCCCGTCATTCTCGCCCCTCGTCTGGTGCATTGTATCGATCGTGAAATCGTCGGGCAAATGCTTTCACTGTTCGATACTCACTGCTGTCTCGTCGAGCACCAGAGGTGGGGCAGCAATTCCGACGTACTCCAGAACCTGTCGCCAGAGACCGGGAAGTGTAACGGTGACCGAGACCTGGCGGCCGGTGGCCGGGTGGGCGAATGCGAGTTCCCGCGCTCGCAGGTAGAGGTGACGTGATCCGAAGCGTGCGGCGGCCCAGCGGTTGTGCTCCTTGTCTCCGTGGCGATTATCACCAAGCACCGGATGATTGATCTGATGGAGATGTCTCCGCGCCTGGTGTCTGCGTCCGGTGTGGAGCTCGAGCTGCACGAGACTGAACCAGGCTTCCGGGTACCGGCCTATCTGTTCCGGCGCCACGCCTCGGCCCAACGTGATGTAGGACGTTTCGGCTTCAACAGTGTCTCCGGACGGGCCTTCCAGCGGGTTGGTCACCCGACCGGTGTCTTCCGGGTGGCCGCGGACGATCGCGAGGTATCGTTTAGTCGTGGATCGATTTCGGAACTGGAGCGAGAGGTCACGGGCAGCATCCCGTGTCAGTGCGATGACCATGACACCGGTGGTCATGCGATCCAGTCGGTGCACGAGATAGATTGGTCGCTTGAGCCGGCGTTCCAACACTGCCTGGACATCCGGCGTATGTCGATCCAAGCTGTGCCGGTGCGTGAGCATCGCCGGAGGCTTGTCGATGATGACAATCGCCTCGTCCTGGTGGAGTATCTGAATGACGCCGCTGCTCTCCGGGGTTCGTTGTTCACCGGCCATGGTTCGACCTTAGCAGTTGCCGTGTGGTGCGGCAATTGCGCCGAGTTCCGTCAGAGCGGCCTTGCGCCGGTTGCGGAGCGATTGATATGCTCTGGTTGTGATCTGAATCCGGGGAGGTGTGACATGACCCTTTCAATCCTGATGGTGCTGCTTGGGTCGGTTTTCATGGTCGTCGGGTTCATCGGATGTGTAGTCCCCGCAATTCCGGGACCGCTTCTCGGGTTCATCGCTCTCATTCTCATCTCCATCCCCGGTAGCTGGGTTCTCTTTCCGGTGTGGCTTCTGGTACTGCTCGGTGTCGGCGCGGTCGCCGCCACGGTGCTTGACAACGTGCTTCCTGCCCTGAGTTCAAAGAAGGCGGGTGCAGGGAAGGCCGGTATCTGGGGCAGCATCCTCGGTATGATCGCCGGGAGTTTTCTCACGCCCATCGGGACCATCATCGGCGCATTCGTCGGGGCACTACTCGGGGAGATGATATTCAATCGCGAAAACAAGCAACCGCTCAAAGCCGCCCTCGGGGTGTTCAAGGGGACGATGCTCGCGATCCTCATGAAGCTGGTTGTTACCGGAATCATGGCCTACTACTTCGTCACGGGTGCGATTGGGCTCTTCTCGTGAACTGCCGCGAAGAATGGGGATGAAATGCTGATAAACCCTGTGCCTGGAGCGATTTGCGCCGGCAAAGGGTTGCCATGCAGCGCCAACGGCGGTAATTCGCGGCCCCGACGGGAAATAGGTTCGATCCATCCCCATTCTTCGCGGCAGTTCACTCTTCTCGTAGTCCTCGGGACCTTCTTGACCCCGTGATCGGCATCACTTAGTATGTTGATTGAAGCAATCAACTCGGCCGGGGTATCACGTGCCAGCCGCGGGAGGATCAATGGAATCACGGGTGGAACAACGAGTCCTCGAGGCAACGTCCGCGAAGCTGACGTTTGAGCCGGAGGAGAAGATAGGCACAATCGTAGTCGACAGTTTTCCCAGTTTGGGGACGCTGGCGGCTGCTCGATTCCTTGAGTGGGTGCAGTCCAACCCCGAAGGTGTGATCTCGCTGCCCACCGGGAAGACGCCTGAGTACTTCATCCGCGACGTGCGGAGGTTTGTTGAGCACTGGGACGAGCCGGGCACTTCGGCGGAAATCGAGGGGCTCGGGCTTGATCCGGCACGGAAGCCAACCCTGCGCGGAGTGCGGTTCGTCCAGATTGACGAGTTCTATCCCATCAATCCACTTCATCAGAACAGTTTCTATTCCTACGTCCACAAGTACTACGTTGACGGGTTCGGTCTGGATCCTGGCCGCGGTCTGTTCATCCGCTGCGATCAGATTGGCCTTCCGGACGGGAGCACTCTCGAATCGATCTGGGGCGACGGGGGCGTAGATCTGAGTCTGCGGTACCGGCTGCCCGAGTCCAAGCAAGAGAAACTCCAGCAGTCGGTGCTTCGAGGTGTGGATCAGTGGTGTGTCGAGTACGAGGACCGCATTCAACAGATGGGCGGGATCGGCTTCTTTCTCGGCGGCATCGGACCGGACGGCCACATAGGCTTCAACGTTCGGGGTTCCGATATCCACTCCACGACACGGCTGACCGAAGTCAACTACGAGACCAAGGCCGCTGCGGCGGGCGACCTCGGAGGGATAGAGGTTGCGGATGAGCGGTTGGTGATCACAATTGGGCTCAGGACGATCACGCGAAACCCCGATGCGGTCGCTATCATCATGGCAGCAGGCGAGGCAAAGGCGCGCGTAGTGGCCGATGCAATTCAACGCGAGCGTCACGTGCTCTATCCCGCGACGGCACTCCACGAACTGAAAAACGCACGGTTCTATCTGACCGGGGGCGCCGCGAAGCATCTGACCGCGCGGCGAGTAGATGACGTGCTTCGCCGGGATGAGCTGACCGATGTCGATCTGGAGCGGGTCGCACTCGACGTATCGCTGGCGTCAGGCAAGCGGCTGGTGGACCTGACGAAGAAGGATTTCCAGGCGCATCCGGAGGGGAAGGCACTGCTGGCCCGCATTACCGCACCGATCACGACCGTGTGTGCGGATGTTGCCGATACGTTGCGGGGGAAGATTGAAGGCGGAATGCAACTGCCTGCCGACACGGTCTTTCTGCACACCGAGCCGCATCATGACGACATCATGCTCGGCTACATGCCATTCGTCGTGAGATCGATTCGGGACCACTCCAACACGCACTACTTCGCTACGATGACGAGCGGCTTCAACTCGGTCACGAACGCCTACATGCTGAAACTGTGCGTTCAGATGCGTGAGGAACTGGAATTGGATCGATTTGGCTTCCCGGGACTTCTTGAAGAGGGCTATTTCAGCCGCGAGAACGAACACTTCACCGACTACGATGTGTTGCGCTACCTGGACGGTATTGCCCAGCATGACGAGGATCTGCAGCTGGAGGGAACTTTGCGGCGGCTCCTGCGAAATCTCATCCAGGTTTTCGAAGAGATTGATCCCAACGACATCGCCGACCGGGTGGACGAGCTTATCAGCTACTTTCAGACCCAGTACCCGGGCAAGAAAGACCTTCCTCACATTCAGATGCTGAAAGGTATGGTCCGAGAGTGGGAGTCCGCCGGTCTGTGGGGCTATTTCGGATGGGACTCCAGATCGGTAGAGAACCTCCGCCTGGGCTTCTACAAGGGCGAGATTTTCACCGAGGAACCGGAGATGAGCAGGGATGTCATTCCGATACTCGATCTCCTGCGCAAGGTGAAACCTGACTATGTCACTGTTGCCTTTGACCCGGAAGCCAGCGGGCCGGACACCCACTACAAGGTGCTGCAGGCGATCAGCGAGGCGCTGCGTCTCTATGAGAAGGAGTCGGGCAGGAGCGACATCACCGTGCTGGGCTACCGCAATGTGTGGTATCGATTCCATCCGTCGGAAGCATCGTTGTTCGTCCCGGTCTCCCTGAACATGCTCACCTTGCAGCATTACTCGTTCATGAACACCTACATCTCTCAGAGAGAAGCGAGTTTCCCCAGCTATGAGCACAAGGGTCCGTTCACCGAGCTATCTCAGCGGATCCAGGTTCAGCAGTACGAAATGCTCTCTACCGCACTCGGGCGGGACTACTTCTACGAGCATGAGAGCGCGCTGATCCGGTGCACGCGCGGGTTTGCCTTTGTTCGTACCATGGGGCTTGAAGAGTTCTACTCGTTCTCGCGAGAACTGAAACGGCGCGCGGAGAATCTGTAGATGCCGTCGCCATCCAACGGTGGTGGACCGGTCCGGTCCAGGCCGCAGCGGTTCCAACGGGATAGAAACCTCTCGTTGGTCATGAATGCATTGCGGGAAGGAGGCCCGGCCAGCCGCAGTGAATTGGCGACCGCCCTCGGCCTTGACCGATCAACGCTGACGCATCTGTCAAATGCCCTGCTTGCTGCGGGATTGGTTGTGGAAGCTGATGAACGATCGGCCGGCAGCCGCGGTGGTCGGCGTCCACGCCTGTTGGCCCTCAACCCGGATCGCTACGCCGTTGTCGGCGTGGACATCAGAGCCCGGGACGCCGAGTGGGTCCTCCTGCGGCTGGATGGAAGCGTCCGTGACCGAGGCGTTGTAACACGCGGCGCCGTGGATGGTGGGGACGCCGGCGGGGCGCTGCAATGGATCGAGACGGTTGCGACCTCGGTGACCGTTGACGTAGACGATGTCCGGCGCGGTGATTCGCTGGAGTTGCTCGGTGCGGGAGTGAGTCTCCCCGGGATCGTTGATCCCGGGGGTGGCGTGTTGTTGCGATCTCTTGAGCTTGGGGTGGAATCGGTGCCCGTCGTCCCGTACTGGCAGCGCCTCAGCACATCCGTGTTCGTTGATAACGACGCGAATTGCTGTGCGTGGAACATCATCGATGATCCGCATCAGCCGGAGAACGTGGTTTTGTGTCAGATCAAACTCCATCAGTCGGTCGATCGGAGATTTCGGTTGACCGGCGCCGGCATCGGGTTTGCGTTCGTGTTGAACGGGGAGCTCTACTACGGCGCCCACGGCGCAGCCGGCGAACTTCGGGGCCTGCGGTGGACGAGCGCTTCTCCGGATCAACTCGGGACACGACTTGGCCGGATCCAGGCGGAACGAGGCGACGCGGCAGCATTTCGTGAGCTCGCCTCAGAGATCCTCCGCAACCTTTCGGTCGTGACCTCTGTAATCGATCCAGACAGCGTGGTGGTGACCGGTGACACCTCGTCGGTCTCTTCCGCAATCCACGGTCTGTTGACCGGCGGGCCGGCGGGTTCTCCCATTGCGGCCCTGGCGGAACAGGGATCACTCACCATTGCTTCCCCCGCTGATTACCCGGCGGCACAGGGCGCGGCACGCATGGTACTCGCGCGACTCTTCGAGTTCTCCGCCGGCGCCAACGGAAGCGCACGAGCATCGGGTGGCTGGCAATCGATTGTCGATCGGTTCTCCCGTCACTCCTCGTAGGTGAACCTCAGGCTGATGTCGTCGATTGCGGACTCGTCGCGGCTTCCTTCTCCTTCGCCGTCAATTGCGTTCCACCGAAGGTAGAACGGATCACCGGCGTTGAGCATCGTGCCTTCGAGGGAAACGACGGCCATGGAGACGGCGCCGGTCCATTGGGGGTCGGCATCGGCAAGGGCCGGTGTTGTGTGCTCCATGCCGGTGAGTTCAATCCACGTAGTTCCGTCCAACGAGTACCATGTGCTCCAGACGGTCGATCGGTCCTGATCGTTCAGCGACCACAGCCGGTACTCCAACTGCACTTCGGTGACGGCGTCGGCGGGGACACCCATTTTGAGAATAATGCTTCCCGGAGCAAAATCAGATGCAGTCGGCTGGACTCCCAGCGCGTGGTTGTCCGGTTCAGCGGCAAATGCGTAGAGCCCTCCGGTTGAGACCCCCCCGGGGCTGACTCCACGTGCCCAGTCTCCCGTTGAAGCCTCTTGGCCGAAATCCAGATCGCCGTCGCTGAATCCGAGGATGCTCCAGGCGTCTGCGTCCAGTTGACCGGGGCCGGGTGACGTTCCAAAGCCCGCAGCGGCGAAAACTTCCCCGACGATCTCGGGAACGACCGAGTCGAAATTGATCAGAGTTGTGCTGAATGCCACGCCCGGCGGATCCGGTTGAGCCGGGGTTTCGGTCAAATCGGTCGGGAGCTGTGGGTTGGCACAACCCACCGCGAACGCACACGCGAGGACGAGTACACAGGCCAGGGTGAATACGAAATTCCTGGGTCGACAGTTCATAGGCAACCTCCGCACCTTCTTACAGTGGAGAACGCGCTGGTGCTTCACGGCACGGCGGCGGATGCGGTCAACTTTGATCGGCTTGACATGTGAATCTCCGGCCAATAGGCTTGCAGGAACCAAGGAGATAGGCTTGAGAAACCGAAATCGAGTTGTGATACTTATCATCATGATTTCAATCGCGGCCGCAAGCGCATCGGCGCTTACAATCCGCCTCGGGAGCGCCGCTCCGGAGAACTCTCCGTGGGGACGGGCCCTGAATCGAATTGCAGCCGAATGGTTGCGGATTTCGGATGGACAGGTCCGAGTCCAGGTATTCCACAATGCAGTTGCAGGTGCAGAGGCCGACATGGTCCGCAAGATGCGCATTGGTCAGCTTCAGGCGGTCGTCATGACCTGTACCGGGCTATCCAATTTCAGCGATCGATCACTCACCTTGAGCATGCCGCTCCTCATCCAAAACCAGGAGGAGTACGAGTACGTGTTCGAGCGGGTGGAGGACGATCTTGACGAGGACATTCGTGATCAGGGATTCCACGTGATGTCCTGGTCCATGGCCGGTTGGATGTACTTCTTCAGTGACCGTGAGATCCACACTCCTGCCGAACTCAAGGCGGTGAAGATGGCGGCGTCACCGGAAGAGATGGAGTTGGTACGGGCGTACCAGCTGATGGGCTACCAACCCATCCCACTACCCTACGGGGAGAGGCTTGCCGGTCTCACGAACGGCATGGCCAACTCGTATCTCACCGTGCCCATCCTCGCGGCCGGGTTTCAGTGGTTTGGTCCGACGCCGTACATGATGAACCTCCGGATCGGTCCGGCGCCGGGCGCGGTCGTGATGTCCGATCGGGCATACCGGCAACTTCCCCGCGACATCCGCGACGAGCTGTTTGCGGCAATTGAGCAGGTGACGGCGGAGTTGGACGCGGACATTCGGGGGCTCGAGCAGGAAGCGATCGATACCATGGTCCAGTACGGGTTGCACATCGTAGAACTCACCGATCAGGAGATCGATGTGTGGATCGAGGAGCTCCAGGGCAGCTACGACGTAACGTTGGGTTTGGTGTTCCACGAAGAGTTCTATCATCGCATCCAGGATCTTC
>DAOWMR010000138.1 GCA_030642995.1 Spirochaetales bacterium | reverse complement strand
TTGTAGTGGGTTGCGCTGGTCACCCAGGACTCGCCGACCAGCAGTACCTGGATTTTGTCGCTCATGGATTGTTCTCCTGTTTCGCGATCTCGTAGACGGCAAGGACGGGCCAGTGGTCGGACGGCGCAATATCGCCGAAGTAGAAGTGTGGTACCTGAGCCGCAACGGCACGAGCATGACGATTGGACAGTATCCAGTCAATGGTTTGGCTTGCGTGGCGCGGTGCAATGTTCACGGTCGGATGACAAGGATGGGTGGGTTCCGTTGGAATTCCCAATCCAGCAAAGCAGTGAGCGTATCCCGCCTCCAGCAACATGCGCATCGGAAGGTATGGATCATTCAGATCCCCCATGATAAATGCCGGTTCCCCTTCATCAACCAGTCGCCCGAGCGCCGTAATGGTGCGGCGTGCCTGCTCCACCCGGGGCGACTGACCGGTGGCCCGCTCATCCCGATGTCCCTGGAACGTGAAGTGGACGGTGCTCACGAATACGGTCCGGCTCTCTCCTCTGAGCGATAGTCGCACCCAAAAGAGACGGCGATCTTCCCCGAGGATTCCGACATCTTCTATACCGTGCTCCACTTCCTGGAAATAGTCACGATTCCAGTAGATATTGCTCTGGGAGGTCCATCCCGGAAAACCGTCGTGAACCCGCTCGTGCGTTGGCATTGCCTCGTCGAGACACGCCCGGGTTTCTGAACGGAGTTCCTGAAGACACAGGATGTCCGGATGAAACGACGCCACAAACTGTTGGAGTGCCGGTTCTCGCACATCCCAGCGCGTCGTGTTCCAGATGTTGTAGGTCACGATTGTCAGACGCGTCGGGACCGCCAAAGGCCCTATCCTTTCAGACCGGTGATCGCGATACCTTCGAGGAAGCGTTTCTGAACGAAAAAGAACATGATGAGGACCGGAAGCGTCGCGACGGTGGATGCGGCGGTGAGTTCGTTCCACTCGATCATCCAGGAATCCTGGAGCGCCTTCAGCCCAATTTGTATCACTCGCATCTTGTCGCTATTGGTCACAATGAGCGGCCACAGGAAACTGTTCCACGACGCAAGGAATGCGTAGAGAAAAACCGTGAGAAGTGCGGACTGAGAGAGCGGATAGATGATGGTGAACAGATACCGCAGCCGACCACACCCATCGATTTCTGCGGCGTCATCGAGATCTCTCGGTATCTGCATGAAGAACTGGCGTAAGAGAAAGATGGAAAAGGCGCCGACAACGAATGGCACGATAAGCGCCCGGTACGTGTCCAGCCAGCCAATGTAATTCAATGTGATGTAGTTTGGGATGACGATTACCTCCATTGGTATCATCATCGTTCCCAGAAACAGATAGAACATTTGCTTGCTTCCCTTGAACCGAATCTTCGCAAATGCATACGCCGCGAGGGAGGCAAGAACAATCTTGCTGAGGGCAATGGAGATCGAGACTACTGTCGAATTGTAGAAATACCTTCCCAAAGGGATGAGTTTCCAGACGTAGGTGTATCCATTGAAATTCGGGGCCGACGGGAAAAGACGCGGGGGATATGAGAGTATCTCCGGCTTGGGCTTGAAGCTGGTTGATAGCATCCAGAAGAAGGGAAGATTGATCAAGACAACAACGGCAAGAAGAAAAATCTCGATGGCGATTATCACCGGAGTGATCCTTTTGCTACGACCGAACATCATCTACTTCACCTCGCCTACTGGTAATGAACACGCTTCTCGCCGAACCGGAATTGAGCGAGCGTAAAAATGAAAATCGCTCCAAAGAGGAAATAGGCAACCGCGGATGCATATCCCATCTTGTGATATTCGAAAGCGTTCTTGTACAGGAAATACGGAAGGACATCGGTGCCGCGGGCAGGCCCGCCGTTCGTCATGATCACAATGGAGGTGAATACCTTCAGTGAAGCGATGATCTGCATCACCGTCACAAAAAACGTGACCGGGGAGAGCAACGGGATCGTTATTTTCCGGATCATCTGCATGCGTGAGGCGCCGTCGATTGTCGCCGCCTCGTAGTAGTACGTAGGAATCGACTGAAGCCCGGCCAGCAGAATGATCGTGTTGTATCCGACACGTTTCCAGATACCTACGATTACCACGGCAACAAGCGCCTGGTTCGGATCATTGAGCCACATCATGCGTTCAAGCCCGACGACATCAAGCACATAGTTCGCCAGGCCGAAGGTCGGTTCAAAGATGTACTGGAACACGATGGCGGCGGCAGCCATTGAGGTCACCACGGGCAGGTATATCATGATCCGGAAGAACGCGATTCCGTGGACAATGGTATTGAGCATGATGGCGAAGATCATCGCGAGCCCAATGCTCACCGGAACCGTCCCGAGGACGTACAACATCGATATTCGGACGGAATTCCAGAAGTGGTCGGAACCGATCATTTTCACGTAGTTGGCCAATCCGACAAACCGCATCGGACTCAACATATTCCACTTCTGGAGACTGATGAAAAAAGCGACCCCCATCGGGGCAAAAATGAACACCGTGAAAATAACTATCGCGGGAGATATGAACAGCCACCCGTGGAGATTATCTATCTGCGCGCGCCTGCCCATGCCCGATTCCTCCATTGGCCAATAGTAGAGCGGGCCCGAGTAATCCTCGGGCCCAACTCAGCTCAAACGAATGGTTGTCTTCTACAGTAGCTCGTCGATGTCCAGAGCAGCCTGGTCCAGGATGTCCACGCTCTCGCCCTGAAGAACGATGCGAGTCATGGCCTCCTGGATGATGTCCTCAATTTCCGGCCAGGCCTCTACCTTCGGTCGCGCGAAAGAGTACTGAATCTGGTCATAGGTGACTCGGTAGCGCGGATCGTCCTGGAGTATCTGTTGGATTTCGGGCGAATCAAACGCACTCTGGCGGGACACCATGTACCCCGTGCTCAACGACCAGTGAATCTGATTCTCGGTCGTGGTCAGGTAGCTCAGGAACTCCCACGCCGCGAGTTGCTCCTGTTCGGTGGTTCTCTTGATCATGTAAACATTGCCACCACCCAACGAGACCGCTCGGTTCGGACCGATAGCGTACGGCACAACTCCCCAGTCATGGGTGACATTGTCTTTGAACCACTGGATTGAACCGGTGGATCGCATGACCAGACCAACCTGACCGGCCGCATCCATGTTCGAGCCATCACCGCCGCCCTGGTACACGGCGACCTCTTCCGCCACCATCTTCTGCCATAGAGCCATGGCTTCCTTGATTTCAGAGGAATTAACCAACGACTTGGTCCGGTCTTCATTGAAGAGCGTTCCGCCGAATTGATGGAAGAAAGAATCCATGATCCAACCGCTGTTGTACACCCTGAGGCCATACACGGGACCGCCTTCGGCGTTCGGATCAGCGAGTTGCTTTGAGATTTCGTAGACTTCATTCCAATCGGCAGGAGCCTTGTCAGGATCCAGCCCGGCCGCCCGGAACAGGTCTCTATTGACGTAGAAGACGGGAGTACTGACGTTGATTGGGAACCATAGAGCTTCCCGTCAAAAGTCGAGCCCGCAAGCAGCTCGGGGAAGAAATCGTCCTTGTCGAAACTCGGATCTACGGCAATGAAATCGTCAAACGGCACGAGGGCATCGTTCGCGACAAACGCACCTGCCAACGACTGCTCGAGTTGAGAAAGCACCGGTGGGTCGTTCGCGATGTACGCAGCCAACAGTTTCTCCTGTGTTGCCGCATATCCGCCCTGGTAGGCCCCTTCAACGGTGATCAGATCGTTCTTTGCATTGAAGTCCGTAATGATGTCCTCCAACGGTGCGGAATATTTCGCGCCGAGAGAATACCAAATCTGGATTGTGACCGGTTCGGTCACCTCACCTATGGGAACCGCGGGCTCTTCCTCGCCACCTGCAGCCCACAACGGTGCTACAATGAGGATCAACACAATGACAACGAGTATCTTTTTCACTTTTCACCCTCCTGTTGGTGTCGCCTTCCGGCGATAAGAATTCATCCAGTATGAACGACAGATGTTCTCACGTCAAACCTATTTTGTCGAATTCTGATCTATTCTGATCTATTCTGTGCGATTTGTGGCAAATGGTGTCGCCGTCAGAACAGCGAATCCGAGTCTCGGGGATGCTCGGCGTGCACCGCAATGCTCGACCCGTCACAGATGAGAAGCACCGTCCCATCAATCCCGGTGATGAATGCCTGGGCGCCACTCTTACCGTACCTCTGATAGATCGGGAGGCTCTGGAGGATATTGATCGTGATCACCGCATACTCAGGACTCATCGCGTCCACGAACGACGAGGAAGACGAAGTGGACTCACCATGGTGCGGGACCTTCACGACGTCTACATCGAGGACATCTCCATAGGTATCGATCAGGGCGGACTCGCGCGCTCGATAGATATCGGCGGTGAAGAGGAAAGAAACCTCCCCGTAATCGAGGCGGAAAACCAGCGAGAGATTGTTGAGTCCTGCGGCATCGGAACCCGGGGGTACGTCATCACCGGTGGTACCTGCCGGCGGATTCAACACGAGGACCTCAACACCCCCAGGAAGGCTGAAGCGCTCGCCGGCTTCGACGTACGTTATCGGGATCTCCGATTCTCCGAGGCCCCGCATTACTCTCGCATAGGTGTCCGTGGAATGGGGCACGTTCACTGTGACGTAATCGTCCATGGTCACAGAGCCGAAAAGGGGGAGAAACCCTCCGATGTGATCGTTGTGCGCGTGGGTGGCCACGGCATAATCCAGGTGGGTAACTCCGAGCCGGTCCAGATGATGTTTCAGCTGGCTGCCGGCCGCCTCAATTCCGGCATCAATCAGCATCGTTTCGCCGTTTGGAAGCATCACCAGGATGGCGTCTCCGCTGCGGTCATCATCTTCGAGGAAGAAGAACCACATGAGAAGTTCGTCGTCGGCCCGCTTGTACTCGAAGATCGTGGACTCAACGGCGGGCTCGGCCGGTGAAGATGCGACCGGTGCCGATGCGCAACCCCAGCCAAGCAGTGCGATCAGCAGCAGGAAGAATACGTTAACGATGGCCCGAACAGACGAATTGGTGCGATTACCCATGGAGTGGTCCCCCGGTTGTGTAGATACATCCTGTTCTAACCGACGGTCGCCCCAATGGCAACCCAGGGCGAACGCACCTACTTCAACGCTTCCTCGCGCAAACCATCGCCGTCAAGCGCGAGCCTGTCCAGGTAGTCCGGGACGTGTTTGCCGATCAGTCGGTCCACGTAGATCCTCGCCAGATACTGCGCCAGCATGAAACCCTGGCCGCGGAGGCCCACGAAGAGTCCACGGGCAGGATCAACGATCATCCGCGGTTCCACGTAGCAGCCGGCCCACGCCGCCTGGAGCCCGGCCGACGAGAGCGCTGGAACCCAGTTGACGAAGACCTCGGTCACGGCTTCCAGGAACTCCCGCGAATTGATGCTGAGGTTCTTGTTGGTCTCCCGTGGGTCCACGGCAGGCGAGGCGCATCCGATCACCTGGCCGGTCTCGGCGAGTTGCTGTCCGTAGACGGCGGCAAAGCCTTTGCGTTCCCTTCGGTCAATCATCATCGGCAACGGTCCGCCGTCAAGTCCCAGCAATGGAAGCCGCCGGGTGATGAAGGCCTGGTGCTTGACCGCGTAGAGGCCGGTCTCAAAACCGAGGCGTGCCGCAAATGGCTCGGCCTCCGGCCCGAGTGCATTGATGAAATGCTCGCACCGGTACCGAACGTACTCCTGCGTGTGGTCGCGGACGAGCACCGAATAACCCCCCGGCGTTTTCTGGACATCGGCAAGGAGGCAATCCTCGAGCACTTCGCCACCATGCTGAATCCCGATCGTGCGCAGCAGATCAACGACTTTGCCCGGTGTTGCCTGCCAGCACTGCTCGGTGATCAGCGCCGCTCTGTAGATGTTCAAGCTCGGGTTAACGGCCGACGAGATTGCGCGCTGGAAATCTCGTGGTTCCACGAGATGCGCGTCCGACCATGCCATGGACGCCCGGAGTGCCTGCACCATCTCATCGTCATGCGCGAAGGTTACGTAGCGAGTGGGTGTGTAGTCGATGTTCTTGATCGATTGCAGTGCCTGAAATATCTCTCGGTTGTGGACGGCAATATCCGACAGTTCGGGCAGGCTGAAGCTTGGGCGGCCTCCGGCTATGTTGCGCCACGATGCGCCGTGACCATAGTTGATGAGCACCGGTTTCCTGCCGGCTTCTGCGAGGTATCGGAAGAGCGCGCTGCCCGCGATGCCGCCGCCGGCAATGAGGGTACCCACAGCAACCGTGCGTGATCGCGTGACGGCCGCCGGAGTGACGTAGTGCTCATGCACACTCCGCGGGTAGATCTCAGCGAGCTCGAGTTGATTGGAGAGCGGAGCACGAGGAGTGGGCGAACCGACAACGGAAATCCCGAGCGGCGCAAGGGTCTGTTTCAACCGCATGATGCATCGCTTGCCCCTGCACGCGCCCATGCCGAGGCGCGTCGTATGCTTGACTTCGTCAATCGATATGAACTTGCGGTCCCCGATCACATCCAGGACTTCGCCCAGCTTCACATCATCGCAGTGACAGAGATAGGACTCGCTCTCAATCGGGTGAGGATGGGGTGAAAATTCCAGCGGTTCCGGGAGGGCACCCGCCGGGACAAAACTACGCACCTGCAATCGCGCGTCCTCGGGAACGTCCTCCGACTGAACGCGAGCGATGCGAACCTTGTGATCATCGATTCGGACGTGCTCCACCCTTCCCGTGCCGAGTTTGTTGCCGTGATTGTCCACAAGATCAACTTCGGCGCCCGACTGTATGTCGAACTCGACAGGCAGATGGAACTGATTTCGCGGGAGGTCGTAACCCACAATCGCGAGTCCGGGACACTCGCCGATACACTGCATGCAGCCGATGCACTTGTCAAAATCGATCTCAGGCGCCGAGCTCGTGGATGTCTTGGTGATTGCGCCGTAGGGGCACGCAAAGGCGCACGGATTGCAGGCGAAACCATGTGTGCAATCGATGAGCACGAACGGCTTCCGAAGTCGATCGCCGGTAGGTACGGCAGGCGTATCGAACACCGGCACGGGTTGTTGTTGTGAGTCGATATACTGCTTGGACACCTTCAGGTATGCCTCGTAGTCGTACTCCCGGTGCATCCGGTCCAGGATCTCGTAGGCTGCCTGGCGCCCACGCAACAGAGCGCTCGTTCCTTCGCCGATGCGAACCGCGTCGCCCGCACCGAAGCAA
>DAOWMR010000002.1 GCA_030642995.1 Spirochaetales bacterium | reverse complement strand
CTCGACCACGATCACGCCCGGCAACATGGCCATTGGCGCGGCTGATCTGCCTTATGACGCCTATCGCAGCGCATACTACATCGGTTTGGAACTGCGCGCTCTTGGCGTGAATATGAACTTCGCTCCAACCGTCGATGTGTACGTGAACCCCGACGCTCATGTGATTGGACCCCGCGCGTTCTCCGATGACCCGGTTCTGACCGGCCTGTTCGGAGTCGCCTATTTCCAAGGTCTTGAGGAAGCTCGCGTGATTTCTACCGCCAAGCACTTTCCGGGACACGGGAACGCAAGCGGTGACTCGCACGGGGTACTACCGGTCATCGACGACAGTTTTGACGTGCTTTGGGAGCGGGATCTTGTCCCGTATCGATTTCTCATATCTGAAGGTTTGCCGGCGGTGCTCTCCGGGCACCTCAGTTTCCCGAACGTAACGGGAGATGGACGCCCCGCATCACTCTCCCCTTACTTCAAGCAGGCGGTGTTGCGGGACGCCCTTGGATTCCGGGGGATTGTCATGACCGACGATCTCTACATGGGCGGCGCCTGGCAGTTCGGCGCGGAGAACGGATGGGGAATAGCACAGATTGTCGTTGAGGCACTTCGCGCCGGCAACGATATGGTGATGCTCAGCCGTACGCCGGACCTGAACGGACAGATCTGGCAGGCCGTCTACGACGAGTTCCAGACCGACGCTGAGTTTCGTGAGCGCGTAACCGCAGCAGCACGCTCTGTGCTGAGGATAAAGCTACGGTACTTGAAGGACGACAACCGTGTACCGCTCCAGCCGGATCCCAACCTCCTGCCGCGACAGATCGGTGCCGACGGAGCAGCGACCTATTTCCGCGACCAGGCCGGGAGAAGTGTCACGATTGTCCGGAATACCGGCATCCCTTATCAGCCGGAGCGTGACGAACGGATTCTGCTGGCGGGAAAGGACGGGGATTTTCTGCGTATTGGTGCGGAGTTCTACCCCGATGCAGATCAGTTCAGAATAAGCCATCCCGTTTTCGAGTACGCGTCAGAGACCGATAAGAACCGGTTCCGTGACACGGCGGTCGGTTACGATACCGTTCTCTATTGTCTCTCGGATCCCAACTCTTTGGAGGTTTTGCAGGAGATCGCGGCCCTGGACGTCCGAGTCATCGTGATGAGCATCCTGACTCCCATATACCTCCTTGAGACCCCGTGGGTCCAGTCTGCGGTAGCGGTATACGGTTGGGGAGATGAATCGTTCAGGGCAGGATTCTCCGTCTTGACCGGACAAATGGAGGCGGAAGGAACCGTGCCGATCCGGCTTGACCACCCAGCCGCCATTCCGTCCTCATCGGAGTGAAATGAATGTTGTGGAATCTCCTGACGTCGGACCGGCTGGGTGACCTGATCAGATTTCTGGGCCCTCGAGAGGCCTACTGCGCAGCATTCACGGAGAAGCTGCTCGACAACGGTAGTGTTGTCGTCCCCGATGGTGGCGAACATCGCGTGGTCGTCAGGATTGATCCCGCAGGAAGGATTGACGGGGCAATCCTGCAGAGCAGATCCGGGCTCTACTACCCCGTGCTCAGTGACTCTTCGTGTCAAGTGGAACGTTCCGCAATTGACGTGCTTCGCAAGGGCTCCCGCCGAATCTATTCGGTCATGGGACGCACGCAAGACGTGAACGCCCTCGAAATATCCCTCCAGAGACAGTCCACCCAGGCGGTTGAATACCATCTCATGGCCCAGGATTGGCCGCCGCCGGAGATCCCCCTGCCTCGACTGCCGAAAGACTTTGCCATTGTCCGCTCAGACGTGACTGATGCCGGGCGCCTTGCGGGAATCCAGAGACTTTACGAAGTTGAAGAGGTTCTCCTGCCGAACAGCACATTTGACGCGGCGGCAAGTCTGCAGCACCTCAAGACCGCCCTCCGCACACAGATAATCATCTACGGAACGATTGCTGCGGCACCGGTGGCAAAGGCCGGCACCAACGCCCGGGGGCTCTTCTTTGATCAGATCGGCGGGGTATTCACCGACCCATCCGTACGCTCTCGGGGAATCAGCACCGCCCTTATGCAGAGGCTCTTGAGCCTCGTTGCGGCGGACAAAAAAACGGCAACACTCTTCGTCAAAATGAACAACGGCCCGGCTCTGAGAATGTACAAGAATCTTGGCTTCCGGGTAGTGGACGGTTTTCGAATCTCGTACTATAGGTAGTACCATGGCTCAATCGCGAAAGAAGAATCATTATCGAATTCTCATGGTTACAACCGAGGCCGTGCCGTTTGCCAAGTCCGGAGGCCTCGCCGACGCTGTCACGGCTCTCGCACAGGAGCTGGACCGCGCCGGCCACGATGTGCGTCTCTTGATGCCTCGGTACTACGGCATCAGGCGCGACCAGCTCTTCCGGTTTCCATCACCTTTTCGTGTACAGATCGCAGAAGAGCGCTACGAAACTGCAATCTATGAAGGACGCCTGCCCGACAGCGAGGTGGTGGTCTATTTCCTCGATCATGAGGAACTCTACGGCCGCGATGGGATCTACGGTGTGGAAGGCGAGGCATTTGACGACAATCTTCGCCGATTCACCGTGCTCTCCCATGCGGCACTGACTCTTGGATCGAGGCTTGGATGGGAGCCGGACATCATCCACTCGCACGACTGGCCGACTGCTCTCGTACCCATGCTCGCCAGGCGCAAACGTATCGGCGCCGCCCAGCCGGCA
Organism: Spirochaetales bacterium; assembly: GCA_030642995.1. Lineage (GTDB taxonomy): Bacteria > Spirochaetota > Spirochaetia > DSM-27196 > SLST01 > JAHOYX01. The sequence continues at coordinate 25,301 of DAOWMR010000002.1, read as the reverse complement.
ACCGTTCTCACCATTCACAACCTTGGATATCAGGGAAACTACCCGGTCGGCATGCTACCGGAAACCGGGCTCTCCTGGAACGAGCTCTCGGAGAGCGGTCTGCTGCACCATGACGAACTGAACATGCTCAAAGCCGGGATCTTGAATGCAGATATGGTGACGACCGTTTCGCCCAACTATGCGGCCGAGATCCAGACGCCACTGCACGGTTTCTCCCTGGATCGGGTGCTGGCCTCAAGATCCGATAGACTCGTCGGCATCTTGAACGGTGTGGACTATTCCCTTTGGAATCCGGAGCTCGATCACCATCTGGATGTGAACTACACTGCGGAAACCGTCACTCTCAAGGAACGCTCCAAGAGTGCGCTCCAGACTGAATTGGGTCTGGAAGTGTCAAACACCCTTCCGCTCATCGGCATCGTATCCAGGCTCGTGCCGCAGAAAGGATTTGAGGAACTCCTTGCCCCCGGATACGGCGCCCTCCTCGTCGCGCTTGCCGAGATGTCGATCCAGGTTGTCGTCCTCGGAACGGGCGACCCTGACTATGAATACCAGCTTCGACGGCTCGCAGACCGCTTGCCGAACCTAAAAGCAATTATCGGATTTGACGATGGCTTGGCTCATCGAATTGAGGCGGGGGCGGATTTCTTCCTCATGCCGTCTCGCTACGAGCCCTGCGGGCTCAACCAGCTCTACTCGCTCCGCTATGGAACGATCCCAATTGTAACCCGCACCGGTGGCCTGGCAGACACCGTCCAGGACATCACGCCGGAGGGCGGAACCGGGATCCTGTTGGATCATGCATGCCCGAACGAAATCATCAAGGGCATCCTGAGGGCAGTGACGATGTGGACGGAGAGCCCGAATCAGATTGCTGCTGTTCGACGTGCCGGAATGAAGGAACGTTATGCCTGGGAATCTGCGGTCGGGCACTACCTGGAGGTGTACGCCAAGGCCATCAGCTACCGAGTTTCCGTCTGAGTCGCGCAAGCCGATGGGCAAGCTGATCGCGAGTGCGCTGATCGAGTGAGCGACGTAAGAGTGTCCCAACGATGTCGGCTGCTTCGCGCACATTGCCCGCCCGATGCTCAAGATGCTTGGCGCGTTCAATTCCAGCCCTCAGACTCCCCTCGGCCCAAAGGCGCTCCCATAGCTCCGCCGTCTCGGTGCCACGGCCGCCTCTGCGAAGAGCCCGCGAGAGAGCGCCCGCGGCCTGTTCCCGACCATCCATCAACTCGCCCGGACGAGGCCCGACAATGACACCGCGCAGGAGCTCTTCCCCACCTGCCGCTCCTCGTGACACGAGGTACTTCCCCAGTCCAACCCGGTCAAGCCGCAGAACGCTCGTCTGCGTCCCGGATCGTGCAATCAGCTCAAGTGTTTCCTCAAGATGAAGAAAGAGCCTCACAAGCGACATGATATCTTCCAGGTGATGCGCAAACACCGGAAGAAGTCCAGTAGCGTCACCAGTCCTCAGGAATCCGAAGTAGCGGTCCGGGATCTCAAACCCGGCAACGTCATTGACCCGAGACACTCCCAGTATCTCTTGCTCAATGTCACCCAGGGAACAACTGCCGATGATCCGTCGCCAGAACCGCCGAGACCAGTAGAGCAGATCGAGTTGTTCCGGAATTTCCACGTGCCGCCCATTCAGGAGAAAACGAGTTTCGATCAGCCGTGAATCAAAGGCCTTGCCATTGTAGGAGACCCAGATTTCTGATTGCCAGAGTTGATCATGCACGAACTGGAGAAATGCCGGTTCACCGGGAAAATCACCGAGGAGCGTTTGTTGGACGGTTACCACACCGTCCCGGTAGTGTGCCGAGCCCACGAGAAATACGGTCGTTCCTGCACCGCCGGAAAGCCCGGATGTTTCCGTGTCCATGAAGCACAGTTCCCGGAACGCAATCTGACGGCCCAGCAATTTGCTTTCAAGCCCGGCTCCATCCGGACCAGGAACATCAACCTTTGTCTCTCGGGTCAAGACAAGCGGTGCAACGGAGCTCCAATCTGCGAGAGCCCCGTGGATCGCCGCACCGGAGACCAATTCCTGGTGAGTTGATTTCTCCAACTCCCGCAGCTGCTGGTCGGAGTGCTTGTACTCCTTCAGTCTCTTGAGTCGAGCGTAGAGATCACGCCCCACCGGTCCCGACCCATCCGGCGAGGAACTCGGCCACCGCCTGTTTCGGATTTCCGTCCACCTCTTCCTCAGGGTCCCGAGGGCCAACGCATGATGGGCAACCCTCGGAGCACGGGCACTGCTGAACGAGATCCAGTGCGGCGGACAGAATCTCCATGGCTCGCGGCACAAAGGCCTCAGACAGGCCGGATCCACCGGGATACGAATCGTAAACGTAGAGCGAGGGCGCCGAAAAGTGCGGATCACGAAGCCGCGCGGCAACACGGATATCCCTGGGGTCGCAGAGCAGGAACACAGGAGCCACATTGCGGATCAATGATCCAATGCGAGAGACTGCCGGCCCGACAGCCTCCGGTTTCATACTTTCCAGTGCGGCACCGGACGGCGTTTCAGGCGAGAAGACCAGAATGGCGCTTCTCGTGTGCATCTCTTCTTCAGGAAGCGAAATCTCTCCGAACCCGATATTCTCGTGGGTTCGATACCGGAGCTTCTTGAATTTTGCAACCTGGCTGCGTACGAGGATATCACCGACAACGATTTCACACCCAGCTCGTTTCTCTCTCTCGTCCTCTTGCAGAACCTTGATGTCCCGCTTGACTATGGCGTCGGTGAAGTAGCCTCCGGTACTCGCCTCCACGTAACATCGTCGGTTTTCCAGATCGAGATTGGTTACTACGAACTGATCGCCACGATGGATATAGACTGCGTTGGTGAAAATCATTTCCTTGGCCGACGGCCGGTCCATCTCTCCGATGACCTCGTTCCGCCCACCAGTCGTGTCCACGATCACGACGTTGTCGGCGGTTGCGCTACGCAGTGATATTTCCTCGGCCGGATAGGATCGATCGGCCCAGTAGTAGGCATCACCCGTCTTCCGTACAACACCGCTCTCCTCAAGGTACTCCAGAACCGCTTCCGACTCTTCGGGAAACGGGTTCCGCTCTCTGAACGGTAACTCGAAAACCGCACACTTCATGTGATCCGTCAGGACATACGGATTGTCCGGATCCACGAAACCGCTCTCCGGCGGATGTCCCAGATAGTATTCCGGATGCTTGACCATATACTGATCCAGCGGCGCGGACGATGCCACTACGACGGCAACGCTCAACGTGTTGCGTCGTCCCGCGCGGCCCGCCTGCTGCCACGCTGATGCGATTGATCCGGGATAGCCCCCGAGAATTGCAGCGTCCAGCCCGCCGATATCTATTCCGAGTTCCAGCGCGTTCGTCGATACGACACCCTGAATGCTCCCGTCGCGAAGACCCCGCTCAATGGCGCGGCGCTCGCTCGGCAGGTAACCGCCCCGGTACGGCTCAACCCGGATACGGCTGTTGTCGGTGTACATGTTGGCAAGACTCTTGTTGATGTACGAGGCGATCAATTCTGTCCGCACGCGAGATCGGCTGAAAACAATCGTCTTGATGCCGGCCTTCAGGAACCTCAACGCCAAGCGCTGACTCTCGTTGACAACGCCGCGCCGTATCCCCTGTACCCGGTCTACGAGCGGAGGATTGTACAGAATGAGATGTTTTGCTCCGGCCGGTGCACCGTTTGAGTCGATGAGCAGCATCTCTTCCTCAACGATCTGCGAGGCAAGTTCCTGCGGATTGCCGATTGTGGCCGAACAACAGATGAATGTGGGATGCGAACCGTAGAATGCCGCCACGCGCTTCAGCCGCCGAACAAGATTGGTCAAATGGGACCCGAAGATGCCGCGATAGGTGTGAACCTCGTCAATTACCACGTAGCGCAGATTCCGCAGGAACTTGATCCACTTCGGGTGGTTGGGCAGAACCCCCGCATGAAGCATGTCGGGATTTGATATCACGATCTGCCCGGTGTCACGAGCCGACACCCGGAGAGAAGCGGGGGTGTCACCATCATACGTAACGATCTTGACCGGTAGATCGCCGGCCAACACCGATTCGTTCAGTTCGGATTGCTGATCTTGACTGAGCGCCTTCGTCGGAAACAAGTAGAGAGCCCGGCTCTCGGGATGTTCAAGGATCGATTGAAGCACAGGGAGGTTGTAACACAGCGTTTTGCCGGAAGCCGTTGGCGTAACCACGACGAAGTGTCTGCCGGCTCTACCGGCCTCGTATGACGCAACCTGATGCGTGTACAGCTGGGAAATGCCCCGGTCAACGAGAGATCGCGCGACCATGGGATTGAGATCCCCGGGAAGCGGCGCATACGAACCCTCGCGCGCGGGAATCCTCTCCCATCTGCTCACGCACGACTGAAAAGCCCCGTCCTGCTCCAGCTCGTTGATCAGTACCTGCAGCTTGTCCACGGCGTTGGATACTACCATATCAGCTATCCTTCAGTAACAGCCAACGACGATCCCCGCGCCGCTATTCCTTGACCGCACGAAATTCGTCGCTTAGACTCGATGTATATGAACATACGCGACGATAACGATGTCCTGACAATCGTACTGGGGGGCGGAAAGGGCACTCGGCTTTTCCCGCTGACTATGAACCGGGCAAAACCGGCCGTTCCATTCGGCGCCAAATATCGTCTGGTGGATATTCCGCTGTCCAACAGCATCGTTGCCGGGTTCAAGAAGATATATGTGCTCACCCAGTTCAATTCTGCGTCCCTCCACCTGCACATCGCCAATACCTACATGTTCGATTCGTTCACCCGGGGGTTCTGCGAGATCCTGGCCGCCGAACAGACCTTCGATCACGGCGGCTGGTACGAGGGCACCGGCGACGCGGTCCGCAAAAACCTCATTCACTTTCGAGTACAACAGCCGTCACACTACCTGATTCTCAGCGGCGATCAACTGTACCGGATGGACCTTGCCGACTTCTATCGGAAACACCTGGAGAGCGGGTGCGCGGCCTCCGTTGCGACCACGACCGTGACGCGGGAGCAGGCGGTCGCGCTGGGGATCCTCACCGTTGACAGCGCCGGACGAATCACTGAGTTCACGGAGAAACCGCCCATTGAGCAGGACATCAGTCACATGCGCATTCCTGCACACCTCCACCCGAACAAGGAACAGCTCGGCGAGGGGCGCGAATACCTCGCCAGCATGGGAATCTACTGCTTCAATGCCGACGTAATGGAACACGCCCTGGACAGTTCGTTCACTGATTTCGGGAAAGAAATAATCCCCGACCTTATAGGAAATGCGCCCGTCAACGCCTACGTTTACACTGGTTTCTGGGAAGACATCGGGACCATTAAGAGCTTCTACGAAACGAATCTGGATCTCGCCTCCATCAGTCCCTCGTTCAATTTCTATCTTGAGAACTCCCCGATATTCACTCACAAGCGTGATCTGCCCGCCAGCAAGTTCACCTACTGCGTTCTGCAGAATGTCTTGACGGCGGACGGGTGCATCGTCACCAATTCCAAGATATCTGATTCACTGATTGGTATTCGCACGACAATTGAATCGGGCGCTGAACTCAATGGTGTATTCTGCATGGGCGCCGACTACTACGAGAGCGAAGAAGAGCGCAGCATCAACGCTGAGAAAGGGATCCCCAACTTTGGGATTGGCCGTGAGACGCACATCAATCACGCGATTGTAGACAAGAATACCCGCATTGGTGACGGCTGCGTGATCGGACGGGATCCTACGTTGCTCAAGGACGGCGATTTTGACAATTACTATGTACGCGATGGGATCATCGTCATCCCGAAGAACGCTGTCATTCCGGCGGGAACAGTTATCTGATCAACCGACGAATCAGCGTTCGGTCTGATGGAGCGAGATCCAGTGCCAGCGCCGTGGACAGCGTGCGCCAACAGAAGTCTGTGTGCTCCAGAAGTCTCATCGTCGCCAGGTCGGCCGTCGTACGGAATGCAAGAAGCTCGAACGTCATGCCCCGATGCTCAAACCGGCTGCAGGCCGCCAGCTCGCCGATCTTGGCCTCAATACCCAGTTCCTCAGCGAGTTCACGACGGAGCGCTTCCTTCGGCAGCTCACCCGGATCCACCTTGCCACCGGGGAATTCCCAGCACTCGCTGAGATCCCCACCCGGCGGTCGATGGACGAAGAGATACGTACCGTTCCTGCCGATGAGCGCAGCGGTAGAAATTGGCACTGGACTTCCTACAGAAACAGAACGCGATGAAAGAGAAAGTGCAGGAAGGCTACCACAATGCCGATGATCCCGAAATTGGATCCGTTCTTGACCAATAACCGGTCGAGGGTTTCCACCAACGGCGTCTCCACGGTGGATTTCGCGCGATAGTAGTCCAGGGCCAGGATGCCACCAAGCACGAGACCCATGACGGCTGGAACGAGATCTCCAACCACCGGAATATCACCGGGAGCAACAGTCAGAAACTGGAAAAAACCAACCAGCAATGTAACTACTCCCAGGATCAGTCGAAAGGTCGGCCGGCAGAACATCTCCTCATTGAAGAGAGACCCGATCCCCAGCGATTGCCGCAAGCGGTCGTACGCAAGAGTGATTCCGGACAGCAGAATGGTCACAATTGACAACAGGTAGATCTGATACATGCCTCACTACTCCTTCGGCGTAGAGATCAGCGTCAAGATTTCGCCCAACAGTTCAACTTCTACGGTGATCGGTACATCGTCGGACAATTCGTCGGCCGTCAAGACCGTGGTTACGGTGATTCGGTCGTCAATTGCGGTAGGCAGCACATCGAGTACATCCTCCCGCCCCGCAAACCGGATGATAACGAGGGAATCCGATCCTGCCGGCTGTTCGTCCCCGGCACGAACTCGCAAGATCTCCACCGTGGCGTAAACTTCCGATTCAAACCTGAATGCGGTGAGTTCGGCGCGGTAGTCGCCGACCCGAGTCCAGCTTCTTCCGGGAGTGAATATGAACTGGAAGAGAAGGAACATGATCACGATGATAATGACGTCCAGAAGGATAATCGCGAGGGATCGGTTGCGCTGGAACAACCCCTTGGCCTCAGTCGACTTCTCACTCACCGTGCCGCCAAGTCTCTCGGCCCGATCGTAATGAAAGTTGTACGTTTTGCCGTCCCTGATTTCTTCTTTTGCCATATCCTACTTCCCCAGAATGACCTCGCCCATCACACGAGCTATTTCAGGGGCCAATTCTGCGGAACGAAACAAGCCTGCGGAATCCCTGAGCCTGCGGCCCGCAATCGAGTGGACCAGAACTCCTGCGCGTCCCGCATCCCACGCAGGGATCCCACGTGACACCAGCGCACCAATCACCCCTGCCAGTACATCCCCGCTTCCCGCCGTCGCCAGCGAGGGGTTCATCCCGTCAGCAACGGCAACACGACCATCCGGGTGTGCGATGATCGTCGTGCTCGCTTTGGCAACTACCACGGCACCGTACATCTGCGCCGCTCGTCCGGCCGACCCGTACATGTCGGATAGAACATCGTCCTTCGATGCGCCGACCAACCGGCCCAGCTCGGCGGGGTGCGGCGTCAGGACCCAATCGGACAGTGAAGGCGGATGAGTCACCGCAGACAGCAGGGTGAGCCCATCGGCGTCAATCACCCCCGTGCTGAACGCCTCAATGATCTCGACAAGCTGGGCTGCTCGCCTCTCCGAGGTGCCCCACCCCGGACCCACGACCACCGCCCCGAAACGACCAGGACCGACAGCTCCGGTGGAAATTGATTCGTCCTCCGGACGTACCATCACCGAGGTCAGCTGAGACGCGAGCGGAACATAGACCATGTCGTTCGCAAACAATGTTACCAGGCCGGCACCGGCCGAGAGTGCACTCTGTGAGCTAAGCACCGCGGCACCGGTGGTCCCGATGGATCCGGCAAACACAGCGAGAACGCCTCGCTCACCCTTGTGGGCGGCGAGTGGAATGGGTGGCAGCAGGTCCTCGAGATCGCGATGCTCCAGCAACTCACCGGAATGCGCGGGCCCCGCAACCAGCTGAGCCGGGAGGGTGAATGGTATCACCGCGATCCGCCCGCAATTTCCGCGGTGGGCTGGATCGTACAGGCACCGCTTCGGGAGTCCGAGAGTCAGCGTGAGATCTGCGCAGACAGTCTCACCGGGAGGGATGACCTGGTCCCCTACTCCGCTCGGCGCGTCAATTGCGACAACCCGGGCGCGGGCGGAATTGATGAACTGTGCTATCTCAGAATGCGGCGACCTGAGCGGCCCGGCCAAGCCGGTCCCGGCCAGACCGTCAACAATCCAGTCGGCGTGCAGCAAGTATTCCTCAGCATCAACTCGACTGGTCTCCCAGATCGACAATGGAACACCCAGTGCCGCGACGATGTTCCGTTGAAGCTCCGCGTCACCCTTGAGTGACTTTCTCGCCAAGAGGACCAGCGGCTTGTTCCCGCCGGCCAGTGCGCAGTAGCGCGCCATCACGAGGGCATCTCCGCCGTTGTTGCCACTCCCAGCAACGAACACAATCGATTCTCCGCCCTCTTCCCGGAGATAGTGTCGCCTCAGGTAATCCCATGCCGCCTTCCCGGCGCTCTCCATCAGTACCGCACCGGGAATACCAAATTCACTCTGTGCTCGCGCGTCAATTGCGGACATCTCGGCAGATGTTACCAGTTTCATCACTTCCTCCCGGCAAAGAGCCGATCCGTTCGCCACCAGACTACTCGCACGTCTTCCCGCGTGGCGAGCAGACCGCTGAGTATGCCTGTGTCTGAAATGTGAAGATCCCGGTATATCACTTCGTCATAGTCAATCTCCAGCGTTCGACGCCGTACAACTCGTCCGTTGGCGTTCAGAATCAAGAGTTGACTGGTTTTCGTACTCTCCTGACTGAGAAGAAAGAGGTGTTCTCCGGGTGCGGTCCCCAGGAATTCGTACTGGAACTCGGTCTGCTCACCGAGTTGCCCCATCACCCCGTCCCGCTTCACATTTCTTGGAACATCAACAAATCCGGTATACGTTCCGTCGCTGATGTCGAGCCAATATATTCGGCTCATCTGGCCCCCGGACGCCTCTCCATTCCCTGAATCGACCGGCGTCGCCGGCACGTGATAATTGAACTTGATATAGAGCCGACGGAGTTCGCGATCCGGATAGACGGCCTCCAGGACGGGGACAGTCTGTTGATCTGCCGGAATCGGGAAGTTGTCCGGGGCAATGTCTATGCGGCGGAGCAGCGTACCGTCGGCTGTGTACCAGTACACGATCGTCCGCGGCGGTGCAGCCGTGACAACGACAATATCGCCAATTGCCGTCGTTTCTATTCTCTGGATGTATGGCAAGTAGGTACCGCCTACGCCCTCCTGACCGAGGTAATCGATCTGATTGCCCTCTGTATCAAACCGCACAACGATCCGGTTGAGCATGACGCCCAGTTCATCATCAAACTCCGCAACACGGACAGGAACCTGGTCCTCTATCAACAGAAAGCCATCGCCGGAGACCGAGATCTCCCCCACAGTATTGAACGGGAACTCATGCGCCTGCCGGTTGGAAATGCGATCAGCATCTGTCACGCTCTGCAACAGCACCGGAGACGGGTTCTCGTCCGGGTCATAGTAGAGCGAAATCAGGTCGCCATAGGAGGTAAACTCCATGACTTTGTTACCGTAACCGCTGGCGATCCGAAACAGGCCATCGCGCATGAAGAGGGTTGTCTTGCGGTCGATGGCGCCACCGTTCATGAACAGTTCTATCTCGTCTTCCATCTTCCCGTAGGCCAATGTGAAGAGTTCTTCCCGCGCGAGCGCCGGGGCCCGTGTTTCACCGCAGCTTCCCAGGAGAAGAGCGACGCTTACTGTGACAAGGAGAATTGGCAAATGACGCAGCATTGTCGTATCCAGATACTACCGGTGTCGGCTCTCAGCTGTCAATCTTGACCAGGGCAAACGCACATAGATATTCATAGTGGGTGCTTGCGCAGGCGAGAAGGGCCCGTCGCTGGTCCTCGCCGGGCTGCGGAGTCGCGCCGGGCCCTTCTCGCCTGCCGCACCACCTTTTTCCTGATGTGCGTTTACCCTGCTCATGCTCGCAGCGAGTGGTTGCGCTGTGTCGCAGAAGGTGGTGCGGGATGTCCATGCGTGAATTACCATCTACCACGGTTTTCCGCTATTTGGTCACGCGTGCGCCGTCGGAGCTTGTACCTCGATCGGCGCCCACGAGGCGCTACGAACATGCCTACAGAATCACTCGTTGGCCGCATATCCCCGTGCGTTGGCGTTGCCTGGGACCGACTCACGATGTTGAGGGCGGCAGGGCCAACCACCCTGTCCGCCCCCCGGCCGACGCAGGGCAAGCGCACATCGACCGGATGAGCATGCGTAAGCACGTGCAGTGGATGTTTATGTGCGCTTGCCCTGCAATCTTGACCGTCCTTCCCACGAGCGACTACATTGTGAGGCATGATTCAGAAAGTTATCGATACTCTGTTCGGCTCCAAGAACGAAGCCGACCTGAAAGGTCTGCTACCAATTCTGCACGCAGTCAACGCCGCCGAGCCGTGGGCAATGTCACTCACGGGCGAGGAATTCCTCTCACAGACGGCTCGTTTCAAGAAACTCCTCGCCGACGGCGAATCCATGGAATCGATTCTTCCGGAAGCATTCGCCTTGGTCCGGGAAGCGGCACGCAGAACCCTCGGGGAGAGGCTTTACGATGTTCAGATTCTTGGCGGGGTCGTGCTCCATCAGGGCAAGATCATGGAGATGAAGACCGGCGAGGGAAAGACCGTCAGCAGCGTCACAGCGGCCTATCTGAACGCCCTCAGCGGTGACGGCGTTCACGTCGTGACGGTCAATGACTACCTTGCCGAGCGCGACGCCAACTGGATGAGACCCGTCTTCGACTACCTGGGGATCTCCGTGGGGACCATTCTCTCAGAGATGGACAACGACGCAAGAAAGGACGCATACCGGAAAGACATCACCTACGGCACCAATAACGAGTTTGGTTTTGATTATCTCCGCGACAACATGCGCTTTGACGCCTCCCGAAAAGTGCAACGAGGACACGTTTACGGCATTATTGACGAGATCGATTCCATCCTCGTGGATGAAGCGCGCACGCCTCTCATAATTTCAGGTCCGGCCGAAGACGACACACGGAAGTATGCTGCCGTTAACTCGGTTGTTCGTGATCTTGTTGAATGCGACAAGGATCCGGAAACGGACGACTATCCTGAAGAGCCCATCGGAGACTACAAGCTGGACGAGAAGTCCAAGCGAGTGTCGTTCACCGATCAGGGACTCAATCATCTCGAGATTGTTCTTCAGCAAAATCACACGATCTCGGGAAGCCTGTTCGTGGACGACAACTTTGAATACATCCATCTGGTAACGCAGGCGGTACGATCCCACCGATTGTTCCATCTGGACAAACAGTATGTTGTCGAGGATGGCCAGGTTCAGATTGTGGACGAGTTCACCGGCCGCATTCTCCACGGGCGCCGCTATTCCGACGGCCTCCACCAGGCAATTGAGGCCAAGGAAGGAATCCGAATCGCGGAGCGGAACCGGACGCTTGCGACCATAACGTTCCAGAACTTCTTCCGGATGTATGACAAGGTGTCCGGCATGACCGGTACAGCCGAAACCGAAGCAAAGGAATTCGGCAAGATCTATGGTCTGGATGTCGTTGTTATTCCGACCAATAGACCCGTCGTGCGGCTTGATCAGGATGACGTAATCTACGTGGATACGCGTCAGAAATTCCATGCGATCTGCGACGAAATTGAACGGCTCCACAAGAAGGGCCAACCAATACTTGTAGGCACGATCTCCATTGAGCGATCGGAGGCACTCGCCACACTTCTCACAAAGCGGGGGATCCCTCACGAGGTACTGAACGCCAAGAATCATGCCCGAGAAGCGCTCATCATTGCGGAGGCCGGTGGACGCGGGGCTGTGACCATTGCCACCAATATGGCCGGCCGTGGAACGGACATAAAACTTGGTGGGAACCCCGAATTCCAGGCGCGGCGACGCGCCGGTACCGATGCCACTCCTGAAGAGTATCGGGTGGCCTACGAACACGAGCGGACCATCTGGTTACCTCAGTACGAGGAGGTGAAGGAGTGCGGTGGTCTTTACGTTCTCGGCACCGAGCGCCACGAATCCAGACGGATAGACAACCAGCTGCGCGGCCGCTCGGGACGGCAGGGTGATTCCGGTGAAAGCCGATTCTTCCTTTCAATGGACGACGATCTCATGAGGCTCTTCGGCCGCGGGGGGGCGAATCTCAAATCTCTCATGACTCGTGGTCTCCCCGAAGGTGAACCACTGAACCACTCTATCATCAACCGGAGCATTGAGCGTGCTCAGACACGGGTGGAGGAACGGAATTTTGACATTCGGAAGCATCTCCTCGAGTACGATGACGTCCTCAACGAACAGCGCAAGTACATCTACGATCAGCGTGATGCAATTCTCCGGGATCCCGAACTCGCGAACCGCTCGCTGACGACGGCAGGGGAAGTCGTTGACGAGGCGTTGTCGGAGATCAATGACGCCAGGGACAGCAATCCTCAGCGCATTGCCGAAGTGCTCGAATTCCTCAAGGAACGCCTCTACTACAGCACTGATCTGACCGCAGACTCCCTCATCGATCAACCGCCGTCAACGATTGAGAACCTCCTCGTGGATGAGATCAAGCAGGATGTGGCGGAAAAGCAGGAGATTGCCGGGCACGAACAACTGAATCTGGCCGTTCGGTATGAGTATCTCCGCAATATTGATACCCGTTGGCAGGATCACCTTGAGAACCTCGAGGCGCTCCGTGAAGCCGTGTACCTCAGGTCATACGCCCAGAAGAACCCACTACTGGAATACAAGCTGGAAGGGTTCCAGATCTTCGACGAGCTACTCCTGGACATTCGAGTGGCGGTTGCCCGGAAGGTACTTGCGGTGAAAGCGGACGGATTCCGTGCGCAGGTTCAGCGTCCAGCAGCAATGCGTGGCGCCCAGGAGCACCACTCTGCGGTTACTGTCTTCGGGGCGGGCGGTCGCCCCTCCGGCGGTATCGCAGGCGGCCTGGGTTCAGCCGGCGGCGCCCGGCCACGGCCGATGGCCGCATCCCAACCCCGCCAACAGACGGTTAGACGGACTGTTCCCAAAGTGGGAAGAAACGATCCGTGCCCGTGCGGCAGCGGGAAGAAGTACAAGCACTGTCACGGAGCCTGAACGCTACCGATCACCAAGCTGGCTGAGTGGATCTATCGGTTGCGATCCCCTGAACACCGAAAAGTGGAGGTGGGGACCGGTGCTGCGCCCGGTGGTTCCCATTGTCCCGATCTGCTCCCCCACGGAAACGTACTCACCCCAGGAGACGCCGAAGGTGTCAAGGTGCGCGTAGAGTGTCCGGTATCCATTGCCGTGATCGATGATGATCATCTTCCCGAAGTTAGTGATCTGGTTCTCAACGTGGACAACCCGTCCTGATCCGGCAGCAAGTATCGCTGTGCCGATGCGGTTTGCGAGGTCTATGCCGGTGTGCATGTGCCACACACCGGAGATCGGATGTACACGCATACCGAAGGGAGAAGTGAAGGTGAATCTCCTTACGGGCCACCGGAAGAGTTCTCCGATCGCCAGAAGGCGGTCCTGCTCACGCATCGTCGCACCCGGGATAAAAAGCGTATCTCCAACGGGAAGCACGGGAGACTCAACATCGTTGGCGTCCAGGATGGCGCTGATATCAATCCCGTAGGTATCGGCAATCCCCGAGAGCGATTGGCCGGGCTGAACCGAATGGAGAAGACCGTCACGGTTGGGAATGGACAGGATGGTGCCGGGCAGCAGTCGACGAACGTCAACGGGATGCATCGAGAGGATTGTTCCCATGTTCAGGTCAAATGCCTCCGCGATTTCCGAAATGGTGTCGCCGGGCTGCACGACGTACTCGGTCCGTCTGATCTTCTCGTAGTTGGACGGATCTATGCTCAGCGGCTCCCCGTCCCCGACTATTGGATAGCTTTCCTGACCGAGCAGCAACGCCGTATCGGTCATCACCGGCATTTCCACGCCAAACCGCTCGGTAATGACCCCCCTGCTTCCAACGACGGTATTGAGAATCAATGCTAGCGCGAACAGTGCGACGGGCAGTGCGATCACCGGCGCCAGGTAACAGACCGGAATCCCGGTGAATACTCCAGTCTGCGATTCGAGCAGAACGCTGGTCATGTCACGGTGTGGACGAACGAAGCGCCTCAACCAGAGTCGGTCGGAACGGCGTCTGGCCGGTTGTTGCCGCGCTATCGAAGACGGGAGCGTCGATGACGGGAGAAACGGTTCGGTCGGGCGGCTGCGTAACGGCACTTGCTCAGACCGCTCAACCTCCAAATCTTCAATGGGTTGGAGGTCACTCAAGACCGGGGCTGCAGAGCCGTTGGTGACCCAGACACTCTCGGCCGTCACAGATCGGCCCTCCAGGTCACTCATCGGCAATACCCTACGGGTCGTCGCCCGTCGGTTGGAATTTGCTCGTGGCTTTCGCCGACTGATTCGTTGTTCTTCAATAACGCCTCGCATGTCACTATGCATATCGACAGGATTAGCTTGCGGTATTATAGTGCAACGCCTGATTGGTGTCGTGCGGCAGCCGACCTGCTACCGGGCGACTATCGGACGGAGTGAAATCCCGTGCCGGTCCGACCGATACCAGTAGTAGGAGCATTACTCTCCGGCACTGCTGCATGAATAAGCCGAATCGCCACACCACCCAATCATCTACGAGTCATGGCGACAACAACTCATCCGGGCACGGTACCCGAGGAATGGGCCGCTTTATTGCCGTCTTCGTACTGATCGGCGTTGCTCTCGTCCTCCTCGTCTTCCGATTTGGAACCATCATGCTCGGCGAATCAGAGCGATCGAAACAGTTATCCACATCCGGCGCCGGTGGAACGGTCGAGCGGGGACCAATCCTGGACCGGAATGGCCGTATCCTGGCAATCCAGACACAGCTGGACACCGTGTGGGCCTGGCGACCCGAAATCGACGATCCGGCCGGCGTGGCGGCGGCACTTGCCCCGGCGCTGGGGCTCTCCGTTGCGGATGTTCGAGGGAAGCTCGACGGCCGAACCGGATCGGTGACGATAAAACGAACCATTTCTCCCAGCGAGAGCGCGGCAGTGAGAATTCTCCAAGAGGAGGGCCGCGCCGACGGCGTGCGCCTCCGTCAAGATGTCGGACGGAGTTACCCCGAACGCAGCTCTCTCGGGAGCGTCATCGGCTTTGTCGGCGACGACGGCGAGGGCTTATCGGGAATTGAATACACGATGGAACCCTGGCTCCTTCAGACGGATGGAGGCCTCGGGTACGGGAACCAAGTCTTCCTGACAATCGACATGAACATTCAATATGAATCCGAACGTCTGGCACAGCGCGCACTCGCCGAGCATCAAGCCGACTCTGTGGTACTCCTGACCATGGACGCCGACACGGGTGATATCCTTGGATACGCTTCCCTCCCCACATTCGACCCGAACAGATTTCTCGAGTATTCCGATGCGGAACGACGAAACCGCCCAATATCGGAAGTATACGAGCCGGGGAGCGTCTTCAAGATTTTCTCGGTAGGGAGTTTTCTCCAGCTCGGCGGAATCACTGAGAACAGCCTCTTCGCGACCACCGGCGTCTATGATCGGGCAGATCCGCCCATTCATGATCTCGCCAACTATGGGACCGTGGACACACCCGGAATCATTCGCCTCAGCTCCAACGTAGGCGCGGCTCTCGCGTCCGAAAGCGTCGATGGTCGAGCCTTCTACAATATGCTGAAACTTTTCAATTTCGGGGAAGAGACCGGCATCGAGCTCAACGGCGAAGAACGCGGACTGATTGCCAGGCCGGAGGATTGGTCGTCACGGACTCAACCGACTCTTGCCATTGGTCAGGAGATTGGCGTGACCGCAATCCAGCTCATATCAGGTGCATCGGTCTACGCAAACCGCGGAGTTCTCCTCAAACCGAACATCATAGACAAGATCGTCACCGCCGACGGCAGGATCATACGAAATTACGGCCGTACTCCGGTACGGGAAGTAGTGTCCACGGAAGTTGCGGCGACAGTGCTCGCAGCTATGGAATCCGCAGTTCGCGATGACGGAACAGCGCGGCGCCTGCGGTATGAGGGACTTCGAATTGCCGCAAAAACCGGGACTGCGGAAACAATCGATCCGGAGACTGGAACCTACTCGGATGAGGCATTCCTGGCGTCCACACTCGCCATTCTGCCGGTGGACAACCCGCGTCTGATCGTATATGTCGCCATAGATCATCCGCGCGGTGCGGAGTTCTATGGTGGCAGGATTGCCGCGCCCTTGGTTCGCGAGTATCTGGACTTTCTCGTTCCCTACCTCGGGATCCCGGTTGACGGAGACACCTCGATCGCACGACCCGGCCGGATCACGGTTCAACCGATCATACTTCCCCCTCTCAAAGAGACGGTACCTGACTACACCGGACTCCCGAAGCGGGCGCTCCTGCCTCTCCTCACACGAACCGACCTGACGGTCACTCTCGATGGTTATGGCTGGGTGGTATCGCAGGATCCGCCGCCCGGCACTCCATTCTCGCCCGGCCTGGCTCTGCGATTGGAGTTCCAGTAGTGA
Organism: Spirochaetales bacterium; assembly: GCA_030642995.1. Lineage (GTDB taxonomy): Bacteria > Spirochaetota > Spirochaetia > DSM-27196 > SLST01 > JAHOYX01. Next base: position 8,657 of record DAOWMR010000002.1, on the reverse strand, counting down.
TTGAGTTCAAGCCCACCGACGCCGGTGTACCAACCGCGCTGATTGAAGGCAGGTATCTCCACAGCCCGCGCGATCCGCTCAAGGAAGCTTCGCGAGCGGTTGAACAGCTCGCGCGCAGGGCCCCACCGTGCGTAGTCATCATGGGTTTTGGGCTCGGTTACCAGACGGAGGCGCTCCTCGCAGCTACCCAATCCACCCACGTAATAGTCTTCGAGCCCGACCGGGCCCTCGCCAAAGAGTTGCGGCCTGCACGTGATGTCACTGCTCTCGTCGCCTCTCAACGACTTACCTGGTGTGACACTCTGGACGCCCTCCGGGTGGCGCTCGTTGCCCACGCAGCCGCCGGATTTGAGGTCATGTTACTCCGGGCCCGTCGCCTGGCCGACCCGGAGCCGTTTGCTGCTGCCGACGGCGCCCTTGCCGCATTCCGTTCCCGTATTGAGATCAACTCCAATACGCTGGCCCGCTTCGGTCGTCTTTGGGTGCGCAATCTCTGTCGCAACGTGGATGCGCTCGCGACCGGGATTCCGGTCACCCGGCTCAACCGCCTCTTCGACGGAATCCCCGGGCTCCTTCTCGCGGCCGGGCCTGGTCTGGACCAGATCCTCCACCACCTTCGTGCACTCTCCGAACGGACCGTCGTCGTGGCGGTGGACACGGCCGTTTCCGTGTGCAGGGAGCACGGCGTTCAACCTGATATTGCTGTTGTCGTGGATCCCCAGTACTGGAATGCCCGGCACCTCGACAGAGTTGACCCGTCACGAACTTTGCTCGTGGCCGAGTCGTCGACACATCCCTCCGTATTTGCCCACTTCAGGTCCCCACCTGCCTTCTGCAGCAGTCTCTTTCCGCTTGGCCGCGAGATAGAAACTACACTTGGCCCAATGGGAAGCCTGGGCACCGGCGGCTCGGTCTCTACCACTGCGTGGGATCTCCTCAGGTTTGTTGGCTGCAACCGGATATACATGGCCGGGCTCGACCTGGGGTTCCCGAACGGACGAACTCACTTTCGTGGAAGCTTCTTTGAAATGCTCGCCGTTGCTCTCGGCCACCGACTCTCGTCGGCGGAGAAGACTCTCTATCGCTATGTCCGCTCTGCAGCCCCTCATCCGGTGGATGCAACCGATGGTTCAATGGTCCTCACGGACCGACGAATGGAAGTCTACCAGAACTGGTTTGCAAAACAGGTTTCCGAAACCGGGTGTCCGCCAACCTTCACACTAACTACGGGCGGCGTGAAGATTGAAGGCATTGACGTAGTCGCGCCCGAAAGTCTTCTCTCGCTCCCCACAGTCCGTAGGCAACTCAACGACCTGGTTGCCCAAATTGTGCCGCTGTCGGCTCGCGAGGTCACCGAACATCGAACGTCGGTTCGAAATCACCTCCTCACGCTTGCGAATGAGCTCGATCCACTTGAAGAGATAGCAGATGGCGCGATAACTGCGGTCGAGACAATCGGGCGAGAGGTTGATGCCGGCAAACGTGCAGACTTTACGCCCCTGACGTCAATCGATTCGAAAATCCAGTCCTACTCTGGACGCACTGTTGTGAGCTTCCTCATGCAAGAGGCTATTTCGCAAATTCGTGCGGGCTTCGGATCGGCCGATGTCCGGGAACAGATTGAGGCGTCTCGTCAACTATACAAGGGGCTCTCAGACTCGGTTCGCTTTCACACGCGGTCCATCAGAGAATCAATTCCGGAAGAATAACTCAAGTTAAAGGCGTTCAGAACCGAAATCATATCCAGGATGGTTTCCCATCTCAAACGGTATGCAGTCGGGATGCTGTGCATGCAGCACGACGACGTCCAGGCATACCGTTTTTTTGTGCCCGGATCTCCCTGCAACTCCACCTACCGAAGCATGTATGCAGGAGGAAAAACGAATGCAACTTCCCTCCCGAGTATCTTTGAGAACACCTGTCGCCGGCGCACATCATCTCTCACCACTGCTTCGGTAGCAAGCACCCGTGAACATACCAGGACGGCGCTCCGATCCCCGGACCGGATGATGATCCCAATTGACCCCTCCTCGAGCGGGTCCTCCGCGGGATTGCGACCAAATACGGTCAACAAGGGAAGACTCTCCCCCTGGAAGTCGTAGTAACGCCCACCGAAACTATCCCGCTTGAATCTCCTGAGGTTCAATGGCCGATGTTCGACAACGAGTGAGGACGGAAGCGCCGCCGGCCCATCCGCGGAATCCACCACGAGCACGTTGATCAGTCGGCTCGTGGTTGGTATGGAGATGTTGACAACTGTTCCTCTGCCGATTTCAGAATCAAGCTCGATCCCTCCCGACAGCAAGTCACGAACGGCGTGAACCACGCTGTCCAGCCCAACACCACGGCCGGACGATTGGTCGACTTCGGAGCGCATCGAGAATCCCGGCGTAGCGAGGATGTCCAGGAGAGATCGCTCCCTGTCACCGGTCTTGCGCCGCAGCGCTTCTTCATCAATACCCACTCCGTCGTCGCTCAAGCGAATCCGGATACTCTCCCCCATTCTTTCAACCGAGATGTGGATCGTGCCCGCCGGCGGTTTGCCTCGTTTCGCACGTACTTGAATCGTCTCAAATCCGTGATCAATGCTGTTCCGGATCAGATGAAGGAGGGCGTCCGTCAGCGTACCCGCGACGGCCGTGAATACCACCGCTCCACTGCCGGACACGACGAAGCGAATCCGTTTTCCGTTCCGCGCCGCATGCGCCACCGAACGGTCCCTCAGATCACGCACTACATCCAGCAGATGTATCCGAGAGGTCCAATCAACCCGTGATTTGAGCACCCGTGCATAGGTGGACAACCGCCGACTCACGATTTGCAACTCATCACCAGCGGCCGCAGCCTTGCCCACGATTCCAGACAACTCACCGGCAAGGTGCGTGATCTCGTCTGCAAACAGTACAATCTCCTCATGAGCCTTTGAATCGATTCGGAGCATTGCCCCGCCGCCCTCACCAGTCTCCCGGGGCAGCGGCTCAACGAGGCTTTCGACCTCTTCGTAGGCGAGCTCTGTTATATCGGTCACTTCAACTTCATCAACATTCAGTGTTCGACGCAACTGGGTCTCATGGCCGGTGGTTGTGAGCAGGATACTCATCTCGCCGTTACCCCCACCCTTGAGCGAATCCAGACTCGGTGATGTCTGAATAACGCCACACTCAATTTCCAGGTTGTTCACGACCAGAAATCCCCGCGGATAGTAAAGCGCAGGTTCGCATGTAAGTTTCACCCCGACCCGATAGAGTTTCTCATTTCTTCCACGTGCCTCCCGGAGCATACCGAGCTCGGCGACCCGAAGCGGCTCCCCGGCCGGAACACCTCCCTGATCTGACGCCGGAGCCTTCCTCACAATCGGCTTTGCGGCATGGTATTCGCTGATTTCGCGAGAAAGCTCCGCCAGCTCGGTGGAGAGCTTCGAGGATACCTGCCGTGACCCCTCTCCGCCGCCTGAACGAAGGGTGGCCAGGGACTCCTCGAGGCTGTGAGCCGCGTCCGCAACGCCGGAGAGCTCGAGAAACCCTGCTTCCGATTTGATCGAGTGCGCTGCACGAAAGGCACGATCAATCTTGCCGGGGTCTGACTCGCCGGCGGACATCTCGTCCACGAGATGGCTCAGCGTCTCGAGCATCAATTTACTGTCCGAGTCAAACATTCGTCTCAGCTTGTCGGTCTGTACAGCCACCGGCTCCTCCTCACCGTCGCTCACCTGGGCGAACCATTTCTCGGAGAGCGACTCAGCGCTCTCCGAGCGATACAATCAACTCTATTTCACTCACCGCAGTCCCAACCCGTGAAGCGATGCGTTCAATCGGAATGCCCTGCCGATAGAGATCGAATACGCGATCCTTCAGGGACACGGTGGTCTCTGTGTCGGCATCGCCTTCGGGTGCATCGATCGGCTGCGCAGGGCCGATCGGCTCGTCGCGATTCTTCGTCGACGGCGCATTGCCACTGTCGGTCAAAGGAGCCCCGGCAGCACGACTGAGGTGACTGTAGACCATGTCGGCCTTTACCTGCTTCTCTGTCTCCCGGCGCAACGTGCCCAATCGCCGATCGGCCTGTTCAATGAGTTCCTGAAGTCGTGTCACCCGATCCTCGATCAGCTCGATATTTCGCTCGGTTGTCTGATTCATCTCGGTGAGGATTGCGCCGACTTCCCGGCGGATCTCGTCCATCACGGCGGCCGAGCCCGCCCGCCGATCAATCATTCTTCGGATTACGATCACAGCAGTCGCAATTGCGACAAGGCTGATTGCGAGAGAGAGCCACGCGGTCACAGTCTTTAGCCGCTTATGTCGATGTTCTGACCCAGATCGGGGTCACGAAGGACTTCTTGATTCGTGCTCTCCTCCGCCGGCTCATGATCACCGCTCTCTTCTTGCGAACCCGTCTGTGATTCCGACTCGTCCGAAACCTTTTCAGAGCTTTTTTCCTCGGTAGGAAGCTCACTGACACGCCTGTCCTCTTCTGCGCTACGTTCCGCAATCTCGCTGGCGGCGACGGCCTGAGCCTGTAAAATCATATTTCGGTGGGCCATCTGTTCCCGGCCGATCAGGTTCAACCGTGCAAAGAGTACCTGCAGATCAATGGGTTGTACGGACATACACTACCCTCTTCTGCCGATGGTCACATCCTCGTCGGATTCTTCGTACTTCGTCACTTTAACCGTGTTATTATCCGCGATGAATGTGACCGCCTTGAACTCATTCCTGACTTCGAGGAATGCATCTTTGATGCTAATTTTGACTCCCGGAAACACGGTCCCGGATGCAGAGATTCGTCCCGCCACTTTCAAGTCGGAAAGGTACTCACGGATTTCGTTGGCCTCTTCTTTCAGCTTCTCCAGCTCGGATTTCAAATCGACTCTACGCGCCTTCAACTCCTGATAGTAGGTCTTCCGGTCATCCGGGATCTTCCGGCCGGCCTTTACGAAGTTCTCAATGGTGCTCATATTGAGCTTCACATCATCCAGATCTTCTCGCAAAGTCTCCCGCCGGCCCTCTATCTTCGACAGTTTCTCTTTCCGCTTCGGATCGTATCCAACCTCCAGAACGGTCTCACTACCGGAAACCGAGCCCAATGACTTCGCGTTTATTTCCTCAACGGCCCTGATCTGGCCGCCTACGATGCTCGCACGTTTCCCCTTACAGATGATCTTGCCGTCTGAGAGGATGGTCGAGCTGATGATGCCGTCCGAGACAACAACGAGATGCCCTGCTTCCACACGTGCATTCTCAATGAACTTGGCCCACACACTCTTTCCGCACCGTATGATTCCCGCGGTCTTTCCGGCAACACCCTGATGAACAATGATATCGCCTTCCGCATCGAGCATGCTCTTGCCGACGCTACCCATTACCTCAATGTTTCCGGCCGCCTTGACGGTAAACCCGTCATCCACGTTTCCCTTGACCACGACGGTTCCCAGGAAAAGAATATTTCCCGTCTTTAGATTTACGTCTCCGCTAATAACGTGCACCGGTTCTACAAGAATCTTTCCTCCGGTGACAACGACTTGTCCGTTCAGCTCAGAGAGTGCGGTCATCCCATCATCGGAAACCCGTACGTTCTTGCCCACAGGCATGTCAACGTCTTTGCCGTCCTCGGCTGAGAGGAGCTTTCCCGTCACTGTTTGCCCCGGCTCCCCTCGCTCGGCCGCGATCTTCCTGGCAAGTATCTGCCCTTCGACGACGTTCTGCACCAGGTTCAATTCCTTGAAATCAACCCTTCCGTTGGTCTCCTTCAGCTTGATATGACCTGGATTGATCACAAAGGTGTGCTCAACACGTGCATCCGCACCGTCGGTCGGTGGAACTCCGCTCGCGACCAGAAAGCTCTCTCTGTAAATTGGATCTTCCTCAAGACGGCGAATCGCGGCCTCGTCCAGCCCGGTGACAACCTCATTAGCCTGCAGAAATGCCACAATCTGCCCGTGGGTCGGGTCAGCCCCGCCCTCGCCGGGCGGATACGCGAGGAGATATGCTTTCATTTCGCTTTCCGTGATATCAACGGTCAACGAGGCGTCGGCGGATGGGTCATAGTCGTAGTTCCCAACCTTGATGAACTCCCCGTCGGCTCCCTTGACGACCTTGGCAACACGCGTCTTGTCCAGATCGCCGTCTACCCGCTGCAGAAGCTTCTCCATGGCTTGCCGCTCGGTGGCGCGAACACCGGACCCCTTTGGCCTGGTAACTTTGAGCATGACACCCTCGGGATCAAGCCGCACAAACACGTCGCCGTTGCGATCGCGCTCCTCGTCATCACCGTCGAGGAGCGATAGATCAATCTGGACCTCACCTGCCTCGTCGGCTGCTACTTCTCGCGCCCTCATCGGATACGCAACAATCTCGAAAGCCTTCTTGCCCATCCCAAGCATTCCACGAGAGCCCCGCACAAGAATTTCGTACTCGATCTTCTTCACCGGGATTGAAAGCTCAATGGCCGCCTGTTGGAGTACATCCTCCAATGAATCACCTGAAACGTTCACGGACTTCCGTTCGCCATCGTCCGCCATCTGTTGACGCATATACGACTGGATCTGATCGAGCGAAACCATTACATAATCCCCTTCTTTATGTTCGTCAGTTTCGCCCGCAACCTCATGATCGCTTTCGTGTGAAGCTGCGACACACGCGACTCGGTTACCTCAAGAACCCGCCCGATTTCTTTGAGGGTCAGATCCTCGTAGTAGTAGAGAACGAGAACCTTTTTCTCTTTCTCGGGCAGCTCGTTTATTGCCTCAATGATGACTCGCTTGATCACACCCTTCTCAACGATCGTGTCGGGATTCAGACTGATTGGGCTCTCGATGCTGTCGGCTATGGAGACCTTGTCATTGTCCTCTCCGGTGTACCAGACATCGTTGAGTGATAGAATTGAGGTGCCGGAAATTTTCAGCATCGTTTTCTCGAACTCTTTGGGGGTCATGCCCATATCTTTGGCAATCTCCGCGTCACTCGCAGTTCGACCAAGCGAACTCTCGAGCCGATGCACAGCCTCTTCAATCTCACGGCTCTTCTGGCGGACCGATCGTGGGACCCAATCGATAGATCGTAGTTCGTCGAAAATGGCGCCGCGGATACGCGTGACCGCATATGTTTTGAATTTGACGTGTTTCTCCGGATCAAACTTCTCTATGGCGTCGAACAAGCCAAAGACTCCGTACCCGACCAGATCGTCAAACTCCACGTTGTGGGGCATTCCGACCGCCACTTTCCCGGCGACGTACTTCACGAGGGGTGCATATTGCTCAACAAGACGGTCCCGGATGGCCGGGTTCCTCGTCTCGCGATAGAGACGCCACAGTTCCTCTTCTGTCTTCTCTGCCAGGAGGTTGTCTGTCATGCCCTATTCCTCTCGCTTCAACACAGTTCGTATAGCCCGAGCCATCAGAGCCGGATCTTCCCCCGAATCCAAAGACTCATCACCGGGATCCTCCCCGAGTGGGATCTCCGTGAAACTGTCCGCCATGGAATCCACATTCGGGAGTTCGTCGCCCGATGCTATCTCTTCAATCTCTTCCACTTCACCGTCAATCTCGCTGGTCATGGTCTCGCCGCTGCCGGCGCTCTCCTCAACCTCTTCCAGCACCCCGTCGGGATCATCATCCGGCAGTTCCCCGACACCGTTGTCCACCACACCAGGTTCTTCACCGTTCTCATCCGGTCCGTCCGCAACGGTCTCGAATCCATCTTCTCCCTCCACCACGATGTCCACGGTGTTCCCGGTTGCGGAGCCGGCCGAGGCGGCTGAAGCCCGGCGAAGTTCGGGAAGGTATCGATCAATAACGATCGTCACGCCGATCGCGCCGACCCCAAAGACGCCCGCCGCAGTAACGGCACGGAGAATCAACACGCCGAACGATACATTCCCAATCACCCCTATCACAACCGACAGGAGAAACGCTGAGCCGGCTGCGATCGCACTGATTCTCCAGTCGATCTTCATCTCACTTCCTTACAGAGTAGATAATAGCACATGGGCCGTCAACCTGAGGTCCCGAAGAGTCGTTTCAGGAATCGACTCAGACCACCCCCCTCTTTGAACTCTATTTGCTCCAATCTCCCGGCAATATGGTGTATGCACACCGAGGCCTTTGACTTCGGATCGTTGATCAGAAATGGTTTTTGGCGTAGGACCGCCTGATGGACGCTCGGGTCATCGTAAACGTAACCGAGATAGTCCACCTTCAGATTGAGGAACTGACCGGCGATGTTGATCACTCTCTCGGCGACCTTCTTGCCTTCAGTGACACTCTTCACCCGGTTCACGACGAGTTTCAGCGACAGGCCCAGGTTATCAATTTCGGTTGCGATGATCTTGATAATCCCGTACGCGTCGGTGATGGCAGTTGGCTCCGGTGTTGTAACAATGATGGCCTCGTCGGCGGCTGCGACAAACGACAGGACATTGTTTGATACCCCGGCACTTGTATCGATGATGATGAGGTCGGCAGCCGACAACTCCGATAGTTCGTGAATAAAGTTCTGTCGCTCCTCCTCGCTGAGATTGGCGATCTTGGCAAATCCCGACGCACCGGCAACTATCTGAATCCCATAGCTCGTGTCCATGATGATTTCCTGCATCGTCTTCTGCTTGCGAATCAGATGGTAAAGATTGAACTTCGGGATGATTCCGAGCAGAACATTCACGTT
>DAOWMR010000024.1 GCA_030642995.1 Spirochaetales bacterium | reverse complement strand
TGCATGGGGAGGATGACGAGAACTCCACCAAGCAGGATCTGCTTGCGGCAGCTGACGATAGAATCATGGCCATTGCCCTCGTGCATGAGTATCTGTATTCATCAAAGGAGCTGTCCGCCATAGGTCTGGCGGATTACCTCGATGGCCTCATTGCCCATATGCGTTCCGCGCATTCGGGAGCGCAGATTGCGATAGAACAGGAGATAAATACCCATCTATCAGTCGGGATAGAACCCGCAATACATCTCGGCTTAGCAATAAACGAATTGGTCCAGAACTCTCGGAAACATGCGTTTCCGAAGGGCCGCAGAGGTACTATCACAATTGCCGTGAAGGAGATTGATGAGAATCTTCAGCTTGTTGTAAGTGACGATGGCATTGGTATAGGCGATATGAGCAAAGTGCTGCAAAGCGGATCTGTCGGAATCGAAATCGTGAAGGGCTTGGTGGCGCAGTTGGAAGGTGAAATCTCGGTCCAGAACGAGGACCGGACAACATGGACCATGACGTTCCCCATCGCCTCACTTCTCCCCCAACCAAGCAAACATGAGCTGGACGATGTTGTCGAGCGAGGAACAGGTTTGACTGGTGAGGAGGCTGTTCAGAGCGGTTCAAGCCCATCGAATTGAGATAATGAACGGAGTTGACAATGGAAGAAAACCAAAAGGGAATGTTACTAAGAGGTTCACCTTCAGCTGACTCGATACAGACTCTCGAAAGCCGGTTGGCCGTCAGCGTACTCATTGTCTCAGTAGTGGTCGGCATGGGCAACTTCATTGGCCGAATGAAACTCCTATCTGACCCCCTTCTTGATGCTCTCCTTTTCAATGGCGTGTGGCTGACACTTGCCGCAGGCTTGTTGATCTTCATGGCAGCGATGGTTCGAAACCGTTTCGGTCGAGTGTTTCAATCGTTGGTCATCTTTGCAGTGGCGTGCGTGTCCGCGTTAGAATCACCATCGGGAAATCTCACAAGTATTGTGTTTTTTGGTCTTGCGCTTCTTGTGGCGAGTCAGTACGGCCTGCTGTATCGATATTCGCTTGTGAAAACCATCGGATTGTCCATCCTTTACGGCGCCTGTTTAGCATTTGGGGCCTACAGGGCAGTGCCGGGCGCCACCCTCGACGCGATCCTAAACCTCATTGCGGCTGGTTTCATTGCGTACCTGTTCGTGGTGATTGCGTCGTTGAGGTTGCGGGAGATGGCAAATCGGCAAGCTGAACTCGCGCGGCTGGTGGCGGAGCGAACGAAGGATTTGCAGGAAGAGGCGGATCGGCGAAAGGTGGCGGAGGAGAAGGCCACGGAGATTGCTGAGCGCAATGCAACGCTTGCGGGAGATCGGGAAGTGCTGCTCAGGGAGTTGCATCATCGGAGCAAGAATGATCTTCAGATGATCCTGAGTTTGTTGAGCCTGCGGGCGGAGAAGGGTGACCGGCCGGAACTGGTGGAACTGTTTCGCCCGACACAGGACCGGATCAGAACAATCGCACTCGTGCACGAACAGTTGGATGGTTCGGAACGGTTTGATGCGGTCGGGCTGCGCGATTACCTAGAACATCTACTGGCCTATCTTCAAATCTCGCATCGTGACTACTCGGTGGTGGTACAAGCTGACATTGACGCTGAGGTGGCTATCAAGCTTGAGTCGGCAACCCACATCGGATTGCTGGTCCACGAGCTGGTGCTCTGTTCCTACAGGTACAGCTTCGAGCCGGGAGCTTCGGGAACGATATCAGTATCGGCGCGTACGGAAAACGGAACTCTCCGGATCTCCATAGGCGATACCGGATCCGGCCTGCCGGAAGAGATTGATCCTGCTTCGCCGGACCAGGAGGAGATTGCTATCGTGGCCGGTCTGGTAAATCGATTGAGCTGTGATCTCTCGTTGGACCGCGCGCCGGGGGCCGGCTGGACGGCCAGTATTCCGTTGGATGTTGTACAGCAACCGGCGACTGTTTCGGCGGGGCAGGCATAGGCGCAGATGACCTCCGGTACATAGGGCCCACTGGAAATCCCTGAGGGGAACTACTTACGGCGAGACATTGGCGGCGTGGCGCTCACGGTTTGGGTTGTTGAGGACGAATGGCTCATTGCGCCCTCGTACGATGAGGCGAGCGATGGACCTGCGGTCGATCCCTCTGAACTCAGCTGGACCCGCTTTGTGACTGTCAAGAATGATGATGTGTTGACTCAACCGACGTTGCCGGATAGGCCTGTGGTGATCCGACCGCAGTCACCCATCGTCGTCCTGCCGGGCCGCCGAGGCCGCTTCTTCTTCAGCGTTCCACTGTGGGTGAGGTTTGTGTCACCTGCCGGCGGACGCGCGGTAACAATGGTTGAAATTCCCACCCGGAATCTCTCCTCCACCTGGTTTGGCGACATGGAGACCGGTGAGCTCTGCTATTCAGTGGATTCGCGGCTTCTGCGCACCATGCCGGAGACGGACGTGGACGAGGCCTACGCGCGGTGCGAGGTTGAGATCCGGAACGGGTCGCGGGAGCGCCTGCAGTTTGAGCGGATCTGTGTTCACGTGCAACACGTGCATCTCTATGAAGCGGACGGCAAGTTCTGGTCGAATCAGGTCCACGTCGTCTTCAAAGGCTCCGAGGAGGTCAGCCAGCTCTCCTACGTGCCGGGTCCTCCGAAGACGTGGTCGGTTGCAAAGGTTGTCTGTGAGCCGCGCGAGGTTCTGGACAGGAGCATCTTCAAACGTAGTTTCAACCTGATCCGCGAGATCACCGGGATCTAAGGGGTCACTGTGACGTTTCTTCAGGAAATCGATTGGCAAAATCTGCTCACGCCGGACACAATCTGGTCGCTGGCGAAGGTGTTGCTGTACGCCGTCGTCGGCATGATCCTCCTCCGGATGACTGTGGTGATCATTCGGAGAATTCTCAAACGTCGAACGACCGCACAAGTGGCGATGCTTGTTACCAAGGGGATCAACTACGTCGGTATCGGCCTGATCGTCATGCTCGTTCTGGTGGAGCTTGGCGTCAATCTTGCGCCGATACTCGGTGCGGCCGGAATTGTTGGTTTGGCCGTGGGTATTGCATCGCAGGCAAGCCTCTCCAATATCATCAGCGGACTCTTTCTGGTGTCGGAAAAACCGTTTGAGATCGGTGACGTGATCAAAACGGCTGACACCGTGGGCGTCGTGGATTCAATCGATCTTCTCTCCGTGAAACTCAGAACGTTTGACAATCTCTTCATCCGTGTACCAAACGAACAGCTGGCCAACACGCAGCTCACGAACATCACGAGGTATCCGATTCGGCGCCTGGACTTCTCAGTTGCGGTTCCGTATTCGGAGGATTTGCAACGGGTGCAATCGGTGTTGCGTGAGTTGGCCGAGGCAGAGCCGCTGTGCCTCAATGAGCCCGCACCTATCGTGCTGTTCTCGGACTTTCGGGATGCCGGGGCAACGGTTGTTCTTGGCGTCTGGTTCCAGAAGAGTGACTTCATTGTGGTGAAGAATCGGATCTTCACGGCCATCGTGGCCCGCTTCCAGGCGGAGAACATTGATATTCCGGTGGGATACCGTTCGCTCCAGACGGACAAGAACGCCGATCCTTTTCCTATCCGGATCGTGAATCCAATCCCCAACAATGATGATGCTATGAATTCCGAATGAAGCTCCACACCACGGGAAGCGCTACCGTCGCCATGGCGGCCTTCAGTGCATCTCCGAAGAGGAACGGGATCACCCCGAACTGAAGGACGCTTGACCATCCGGTGAATTGGGCGAGCCACAAGACGCCAAAGAGGTAGATCGCCGCGGAGCCAACGATCATGGTGACGAATGTCGTGGCAGGGCGACGGTCCATGCCGGCTCGGCACAGAGTACCGACTACCGCCGCAGCGGCGATGAAACCGATGAGGTATCCGCCGGTTGGGCCCAAGAGCACCGCCAGACCGGCTCTTCCCCCGGCAAATACGGGGAGGCCGGCCGCGCCTTCGGCAATGTACATCGTTACCGCCCATGCGCCTCGCTTTGGCCCGAGTACCGCCGCCACGAGCAACACGCCAAGGGTCTGGCCGGAGATCGGTACCGGTCCCACCGGAACCGCGATCTGTGCCAGAATCGCTATCAAGAGACTCCCCCCCAAAGCCAGAAGACCACTGCTCACGATTGTGTCCTGACCAACGAGGGCATCTGCGACGGTACGATCTGCGCAAGAGTTGAGAACCATGAATCCTCCGCGGGAGTAGTATAGAATTTCCATTCAGAGTATGTGAGAACCCGAACAAGTGCAACTCCAAACCGACAAGAACGTGTAATCCTGCGCTCACATGCCGATCGAACGGTCAGACTTCGCGGACGTCCATCACCTCGATAACGAGCGGTTCAAGTAATTTGAGCAACTCATCCTTGCTCATTTGTTCGACTTTCAGAATAAACACTGCATTGGTAATGTCATTGCCGGAGAATGTACCGATGGAGATAATGTTCCCACCTGCATCGGTGATGAGCTTGGTCATGTCCGCCACTTCACCGGCGCGCTCCGGCACCCTGAGTGTCGCGCGCACACCTTTGTGTCGTGTGCCAAACAGGTCAATGAAGAGCCGGAACAGGTCGGACTCGGTGACGATGCCGACGAGGATTTCTCCCTGCATGACAGGAAGTCCGCCGATGTTTTTGTCCACGAGCAATCGTGCGGCATCCTCAACCAGCGTTTCCGGCGTCACAGTCAGGACATCTTTGCTCATCACTTTGTCAATCGTGAGTTTGGCGAGCAGATTGTTCATCTCGTAGACGGTCAGGGTTGTTGCCGGAGACGGCGCCGCCGCAAGGAGGTCAGACTTGGAGACGATTCCCACGAGTTTCTTTTTCTCATTGATGACCGGCAGCCGGTGAATCTTCTCTCGATCCATGACGCTCTGAGCGTCGGTCACGGAATTGCTTTCCATCAGGGTGAATGGATTGCGTGTCATTACGCTATCAACTGTCATATCATACTCCCAAGTAGGCCCGCCGCACGTCCTCGTTCTCCAGAAGGTTCGCGGCCGTGTCCGTGAGTGTTATCCGACCGGTTTCCATGACGTACCCCCGGTCGGCAATTTTCAGAGCCAGATTCGCATTCTGTTCCACCAGGAAGATGGTAGTTCCGCTCTCTGTGTTGACCTTGCGAATGATTTCAAAGATCTGTTGTACGAGCAGTGGTGCGAGACCGAGCGACGGCTCGTCCATCAGGAGCAGCTTCGGACTGGCCATCAGCGCTCGGGAGATCGCGAGCATTTGCTGCTCTCCCCCGGAAAGCGTCCCGCCGGCCTGAGATTTGCGATCTTTCAGGATGGGGAAGAGTTCAAAGACGTAGTCCAGATCCTTGCCGATCGCCTCCTTGTCTCTCCGCAGGAGCGCTCCCATGTCCAGGTTCTCCTGCACTGTCAGGCCCGGGAAGATATGCCGGCCTTCCGGCACCTGGACAATCCCCATCTTGACAATCTCATCCGGGGCGAGTCTGGAGATTGGCTCATCATTGAAGTAGATCTCACCTTCTCTCGGAGGAACAATAGCGGATATCGACATGAGAGTTGTCGACTTGCCGGCGCCGTTCGCCCCGATCAGGCAGACGACCTCGCCCTCGTTGACTTCCAGGCTGATGCCCTTGATGGCCTGTATGTTGCCGTAGAAGGTCTTGATACCCTCGAGCCTAAGCACTGACGTCCTCCCCGAGATACGCCTTGATGACCAGCGGGTTGCTTTTCACCTCAGCCGGCGATCCGTGGGCAATGAGTTCTCCATAGTCCATCACGTAGATGCGCTCGCTCAGGCGCATCACCAGGCTCATGTCGTGTTCGATAAGGAATATCGTCAGCTTCTCGACGTCCCGCAAACGCAGGATCAGATCGTCCAACTGCCTGGTTTCCTGCGGGTTCATACCTGCCGCCGGTTCATCGAGAAGAAGCAGGAACGGCTCGGTGGCAATTGCGCGGGCAATCTCCAGGCGACGTTGGGCCCCGTATGGCAGGTTTTTCGCCTGCTCATTGACGTGCTGCTCAATCCCTATCTTTTTCAGGATCTCATGGCTGTCATGAATGACCTGCTCTTCTTCTTCCCTGGTGCGGCGATCGCGAAGAATTGCCCCAAGGATACCGGCCTTCAGCCGACAGTCGCGTCCAACCATGACATTCTCCAGCACGGTCATGTTCGGGAACAAGCGAATGTTCTGGAACGTCCGCGCGAGGCCGCGCTCGGCGATTCTGTTTGGCTTGAGACCGGTGATGGATACCTCCGTGCCTCCGGGCGGGTTTATGTGAATCTGACCTTCGGTTGGCGGATAAACGCCGGTAACACAGTTGAAGAATGTGGTTTTCCCGGCGCCGTTTGGTCCGATGAGAGCGACAATCTCACCTTCGTGAATCTCGATGTCCACTCGGTCCACCGCTCGGAGACCACCAAAATCCATGCTCAGTTGCGTCGCTTTGAGGATCACGGAGCGTCTCCTTCACCGCCGCCAACGGGAACCGCCGCCGAACCCTGCAATTCTTCCGGGCGTAACTTGTACGCCTTCCTCCTCTTCGGGATCATCCCGCCCGGCCGGAACACCATCATGATCACAAGAACAGCTCCGAATATCAAAAGACGGTAGTCGCTGAACACACGGAGATACTCCGGCAACAGAATCAGAATGAGTGCGCCCGCAATGACTCCCGGAATGGACGCCATACCACCCAGAACCACCATGCAGAGAATCAACACCGAATCCCAGACCTTGAAGCTGTCGGGGTTAATGAAGGTCGTCTTTGCTGCGAAGAGGACACCGGCAATCCCTGCCCAGACTGCGCCGAGTGCGAATGCGGTGAGCTTTGCCCTTGAGGTATTGACGCCCATTGCTCTGGCGGCAATATCATCTTCCCCCATGGCCACGAGTTGACGACCAATTCTTGAATTCTCGAGCCGATGCACGATGAAAACCGTGAATATCACCAAGGCGAGGCAGATGAAATAGGTGTAGGTGATAGCTTGAGTGTATGAGAGGTCCAGTCCGAACAGTCCGGGCCGGGATATGCTCTTCACGCCGCTCGGGCCCATTGTGATGCCGCTCAAGTTGACCAGGAGCAAACGAATGATTTCACCAAATGCGAGGGTAACAATGGCCAGGTAGTCGCCGCGGAGGCGAAGCACCGGAATGGCAAGGAGTATCCCGGCAATGGCACTGGCCGCGGCGCCGAGAGGAAGAGCTATCCAGAAACCCACGCCAAAATAATGGTTGAGCAGACCGTAAGTGTATGCGCCGATGGCGTAGAACGCGGCAAACCCCAGATGAAGCATGTTGCCAAGACCCAGTACAACGTTCAGGCCCAGCGCCAGAATCACGTAGATCAGCGCGGAAATCATGATATTGGACTGGTAGATCGAGGTCACAAACGGAAACACGATGACAATGGCGCCTAGAATCGCGAGCGCCGGGATGGCTACCTTTTTCTCGCGCAGCGTGTCGCGGGTCCAACCCAGTCTGGCCAGAAGTCGTTCCGTCAACGATTTCTGCGCGGAAGCGCCGTCGTCACTCGCTTCTGAACTGCCTTTGGCGGTCTGGCGACTCTTCCGCGCCTCTTGTCGGGCAAGGAGGAATTTCCACAGGAACGAACCGACGAAGCTACCAACCGCCATCAAGATTGCGCGTTCCCACCGCCACTCAATGGTATCCGTAATGGTGTTCACGCGAATAACCATAATGGGGAACGTCAGGACCACAAACCAGAGTGCGAGCAGCAGGGACTTGCGGAGCTCTTTGAGAACTTCCATATTGCCCTCTTACACCTTCTGTGCGGCCGGCTTGCCCAGTATGCCGGATGGTCGGAATATCAGTATGAGAACCAGTATTATGAACGCAAAGACATCCTCATAGTCGCTTGAGATGTAACCCGCACCAAAGCTTTCCGTGAGTCCCAGCACAAAACTCCCAAGCACGGCGCCGGGTATGCTTCCGATGCCGCCGAGGACGGCTGCCACAAAGGCTTTGATCCCCGCGAGGAATCCAATATAGAAGTTGATCTGCCCGACGTGCGCGCTGATCAGGATCCCCCCGATCGCTGCAGTCACTGAGCCGATGAGAAAGGTGACGCTGATTGTCTTGTTCACATTGACCCCGGTGAGCGTGGCCATCATCCGATCCTGCGCGGCGGCACGCATGGACTTTCCAACGCGCGTGAATTTGATGAAGATCGTAAGTATGACCATGACCACCGTGGTCGTCGTAAATATGATGAATTGGGACGAGGACAGCCCGTCGTAGTTATCCAGGAAACGAACGGTCGGCAGAAAGCGTGGAAACGGAAGGAAATCGCTGGTCTGTGCCAAACGCACGTAGTTCTGGAGGAACAGCGACATGCCTATAGCACTGATCAGAGCTGACAACCGGGGAGCTTCCCGAAGCGGTTTGTATGCAATCTTGTCCAGGGTGTAGCCATAGCCGGCAGACCATACTATTGCTACCAACGCCGCTATCACGGCAATGGCAAGGATCGGCAGATTTAAGATGGTCAGGACGCTCACCATTATCAGGGTCGTGAACGCGCCGATCATGTAGACCTCGCCGTGGGCAAAATTGATCAGCTTGACGATACCGTAGACCATCGTGTAGCCGAGGGCGAGCAGGGCGTAGATACT
Organism: Spirochaetales bacterium; assembly: GCA_030642995.1. GTDB lineage: Bacteria > Spirochaetota > Spirochaetia > DSM-27196 > SLST01 > JAHOYX01. The sequence continues at coordinate 5,025 of DAOWMR010000024.1, read as the reverse complement.
GCCGCGCGTCAGGCCGCTGAACAGCAGGTTGACAAAGAATTCAAAATCCATGACTCACCTATCAGCAGAAACAGGATGGCAGTGTATGACCGCCATCCTGTTCCCGTGGTTGAATTCGAAAGGTTTCTTACTGAACCGGAACGTACGTCTGGTTCTGAACCTGGAAGACGGAGAAACCGACGCCGGTTGCGTCGCCCATCGCGTCAAAACCGATGCTCCCGTACGGAGTGTCTACGGTTTCACTGCGAAGCGCACTTATCAGTGCATCGTAGTCCGTTGAGCCGGCAGTCTCAATTGCATTCACGAGAGCGAGCATTGCGGAGACGCCCTGCATGAAGAACTGACCGGGTTCCGCGCCGTACTTTGCAACGTGGAGCGCACGATACTCTTCAGCGATCGGTCCTGCAGCTATGCTCGGACCAGAGGCGTATACACCCTCCGCCGCATCGCCGGCAAGGTCGATTATTGCGTCGCCGTAGATACCGTCTGCGCCCATGAAGGCAATGTCCAGCCCGCGCGATCGCATCTGGTCCACCAGCTTGGAGGCCTCGGGGTGATATCCGCCCCACAGCACAATCTCAGCGCCTTCTGCCGCGACACGGTTGATGATGGCGGAGTAGTCCACAGCGCCGACCGTGATGCCGTCAAAGAGAACGGGTTCAATGCCGCGTTTTGCAAGGGCAGCGAGTGCAAAGTCAGCCAGGCCCTTACCGTAGTCGCCTTTGTCGTGCAGGATCGCAATCTTGGTCATGCCCAATTCGTCGACAACGTAGTCAACCTGCGCCGGTCCCTGTGCATCGTCCGCGCCAATTGTCCGGAAGAAATTGGGAAAATCTCTGAGGCTTGGATTGGTTGCGGATGGTGAGATTGCGAGAATGTCGGACTCGACGTAAATCGGCATGGCAGCGTTGGTCGCACCCGAACAGACGTGTCCGATTACGGCAACAACGCCGTCGCTGACGAGCTTGGCAGCGGTGTTCGCGGCAACTTCCGGCACGCAGGTATCGTCTTCAATGATGAGTTCAATCTGGAGACCGAGTACTCCACCGGCTGCATTCACCTTCTCCGCGACCAATTCGGCTGCGTTGATGGTCGGCAGACCGTACGGAGCAAGGTCTCCGCTGTGCGGCCCCGCGACACCAATCTTGATCGTTTCCGCTTCACCTTCAGCGGCGGCGAATGCAAATCCGCCAACCAGGAACAGTGCCAGTGCGATCATAAGCATGTTACGAAATCTCATACGTGATCCTCCTCTGAATACTTGTGAGACTTGCAAACTATCGTAGAGATTGTGCATGTTCGTCAAGTAGGTGCGCATATTTATGCGCTTGTCCGCCGGGCGGCCCTCTGGTAGAGTTTGGGCGTGAATCACGTACAAAAACCCAGGCTGAACCGGCCCGTGAGAATCGCGCTCATCGGCGCGGGCGCCCGCGGGTCAGATCTGTGCGAGCATCTTCTGCCGATACCACACCGCGCCGGCGTGGTCGCCGTAGCGGAGCCCGTGACCGCCCGCCGCAATCGTTTTGCCGATCGGCACGGCATCCCACCCGAGGGGCGCTTCGAAACTTGGCGGGACCTCTTGTCCGGTCCGGTCAAAGCCGATGCCGTCATCGTGGCGACCATGGATCACGATCACAAGGAGCCGGCCATTGCGGCGCTGGAGCGAGGCTACAACCTTCTGCTGGAGAAGCCGATGGCGCCCAACCTGGCCGACATTGTTGAGATTGGGGCGGCCGCCGATGCTGCGCGTGAGCGCCACGGCACGGTTGCCGGTGTCGTGCATCCGCTTCGCTACGGGCCGAGCTTCCGAAAGTTGAAGGATCTCGTGGAAAACCGGCGGGTAGGAGACCTGATCACCCTCGATCACGTTGAACAGGTAGGGTGGTGGCACTATGCCCACAGCTACGTCCGAGGGAACTGGCGCAGGGAGGATGAGTCGAGCTTCATGTTGCTCACCAAGAGCTGCCATGACATCGACTACCTGTGCTACCTGGTTGGAAAGCCGGTGAAGCGCGTGAGCTCATTCGGAGGGCTCTCCTTCTTCCGGCGGGAAAACGCTCCGGCTGCGAGTACCGATCGATGCATCGAGTGTCCCATTGAACCCGAGTGCGAATACTCGGCGGTCAGATGGTATGTGGCGGCGGATCGGGAACAGTGGCCCGCCGCCGTCGTCGCCGATGATCACTCTCGCGAGGCTCATCTCAACGCGATTGCCACGGGCCCGTTTGGTCGTTGCGTGTGGAAGAGCGACAACGACGTCGTAGACCATCAGGTGGTGAATCTCGAGTTTGAGGGTGGGGTGACGGCCACGTTCACGATGACCGCATTCACGCAACGCATGGCGCGTCGTTCACGCCTTCACGGCACGCGGGGAGAGATCGATTTCTACCAGGATGGAATTCAGATTCGGGATTTTGGGAACAACGTTACCGAGACAATCGATTTTGGTGATCTCGGCGGCGGTCATGGGGGGAGCGACTACCACATTGTTGAACGATTCGTCCGGGCGGTCGCGGAGAATAACCAGGAGCTCATCACGACAGGCATTCCGGAATCGATCTCCACTCATACGGTGACCTTCGCTGCCGAGCACGCGCGATTGACCGGTCAGGTGGTGGACGTTCAGGCCTTCGCGGGCGGCTGATCGGAGAGCACAGCCGACGCCCCGGGGCCCTCGCTACTGCGTTGTTGTAACCCACTTGCGGTATCGCTCCAGCTCCTCCAGGAAGTTGGGTGTGAAAATCGCCGGGTCGGCCGCGTCAATCTCGTCGAGCATCCAGAATCGACCTTCAGAAATCTCCTCTGGATCCACACTGATCGCGCCGTCCCACCGAACCAGAAAGGTCGTCACCATCTCCGACTCGTAGTCGTTGCGCCGGCGGTATCTGTAGAGGCGGCGGGGGGTGACGCTTGAGATGCCGATCTCCTCGCGCATCTCACGAATAGCGGCCTCCAGGTAGTCCTCACCGGCATCAAGGTGCCCTCCAACCGACGTGTCCCACTTGCCTGGCTGCACGTCTTTTGAATCAGCACGCTTCTGGACATAGAGGCTACCGCCTGTGTTGAAGACCAGCACGTGGGCGACCCGGTGGATGAGCGCCGGATTACCGTGGACCTCTGTTCTGGAGGCACGGCCGATCACGAGATCGGCTTCGTCAACAATGTCGAATATTTCCTGCATGGGCGCGTGGGTTCTTGGCGTGTGGGCCGCCGACTTCTACCTGTTGCGCTGCATTCGCTCACCAATCTGGGCTCCGGCAAGCGCGAGGAAGAAGGCGACGACTCCGGAAATGATCATCCACAGAATCGCTCCGCCGGAGGATCTGGAGGCATCAAAGATAATCCCGACCACACTGACAATGACCGCGCCGACAGCCGGTTCGCGGATTGTAATCCCCGGAGAGAAGTAGCCGGTGGCAATACCGCCGAGCAAGTAGGTAAGCGGCTTCACAATCAGGAAGAGGAGAAAGCCGAACCCAAGCGTAAGAAGCCCAAACACGCCGAACACGACGCTGAGAACAACCTGAACGACCAGAAATATGAGGACGCTCAGTCCAACCCACTTCCATTCTAGTTTCGCAGTGGCCATTTGCCCTCCTTGTTACCCTGTTGGTTCCCCCACTCTGTACATGTTGTAAACTACGTATGGCGCGGGTGATTGTACACTCCAGGAGGTGGGTTAGGTTTTCATCACCTGAACATCATCAGGAACAATGAGTTCAGCCTCCGTTTTTGCAAGGATCTCCTCTACGGTCACCCCCGGCGCTGTCTCCCGCAGTACGAGACCCTCTTCAGTTCTCTCCATGACAGCTAAGTCCGTTACAATCAGATTTGCTTCTCTGGAAGCAGTCAAAGGGAGTCTGCACTTCTTCAGCACTTTCGGTCTTCCATGCTTATCCGTGTGGGTTGTTGCAATGATCACCCTTTTGGAACCTGTACACAGATCCATGGCGCCGCCCATGCCTGCAATTAGCTTGCCGGGGATTATGTAACTTGCAACATTGCCTTCCTGGTCCACTTCCAGTGTCCCCAACACTGTCGTATCAACATGACCGCCGCGTATTATTCCGAAACTGACGGCGGAATCGAAGAAACAGGCTCCGGGTTTTACCGTTACATACTGGTTTCCGGCATTTATCAGATCCTTGTCGAACTGCCCCTCCGGTGGAACAGGGCCGATCCCGATAAACCCATTTTCCGATTGAAGCAGAATCTCCACATCGTCGGGAATGTAGTTTGCCACCTTTGTAGGGAGCCCTATCCCAAGGTTCACGACCTGTCCGTCTTTGAGCTCCCGAGCTATCCGTCTCGCGATGAGTTCTCTTGCGTCCATATTGTTCCTACCCTTGAATGATAGCATCGACGAAGATTCCGGGTAGCATTATTGCGTCCGGGTCCAGGCAACCTACATCCTCTATGTGTTCAGCCTCTACGATTACGTACTCGCAAGCGGTTGCCATGAGGGGGTTGAAGTTCTGCGCCGACTTACGGAATATCAGGTTCCCCGATCTGTCCGCTCTGTGGGCTTTGATAAGCGCAACGTCCGCTTTCAGGGGGAGTTCCAGGAGATAGTCTCTCCCTTCGATATTCATCACTTGTTTACCCTGCTGGACGACGGTTCCCACCCCTGTGGGAGTAAGAAAACCGCCTATTCCCGCGCCTCCCGCGCGGATTCTCTCAGCCATGGTGCCTTGGGGAATCAATGTCACATCAAGCTCACCATCGCTCATCTGTTTGCCGCACACGGGGTTCAGGCCTATGTGATTCGTGATGTATTTCCTGATGATCCGTGCATCGACGATCTTCCCTGCTCCCGTTCCCGGCGTTCCCGCGTCGTTGCAGATAATTGTGAGGTCCTTGACGCCGCTCGCGATCAGTGCATCAACAAGAAGCTCTGGTGTTCCCACGGACATGAATCCTGCAATCATGATAGAGTCGCCGTCCGTTATCCGGGAGACAGCTGCATCGATTGTTGTTACCTTATCCATCTGCTGCCTCTCTCATTGTTCCATTTCTTTCAGGTTT
>DAOWMR010000229.1 GCA_030642995.1 Spirochaetales bacterium | reverse complement strand
CTACTGCGTCTGCGAACTGACTGAGCTCATCGGCGCCGATACATCGACTATCTCCAAGCACCTCTCGGTCCTCAAGAATGCAGGCGTGGTGAACAGTACCAAGTCCGGGACAACGGTGTACTACCGCCTGGCCTGTGACTGCCTCTCCGGAATGCTCGACGCGACGGAGTCCATTCTCCGCAAGCGAGCGGAAAGCGCGAATGCGTCATTGAGCGGACCGTTTGACGCCACACCATGACCGAAAAAGTCACGACGACCCACCTTGTGATGGACTCGCCGACCGCACTGTGCCCTCGACTGGTGGATGACGCGCAGGTTGATGTTGTCCTCGTATCGCCACCAAACCCGCAGCTCAACCATTCCTTGTTCATGGAGATTGGGACGCCGTTCCGGTGGTACAGCCGACTTGCCTGGGAGTATGTCGATTGGGACCGCTACGTGAACGATCCGTCCGTCCAGACCTGGCTGGGCCTCCGAGCAGGGGTGCCGTTCGGCTACTTCGAACTCCAGCACCACGCGGCGAAGGCCGACCCTGAGGTCACGGAGATCATGTACTTCGGGGTGTATGCGTCCCACTCCGGTCACGGACTTGGCGCGCATTTGCTCACTCATGCCGTCCAAAGGGCCTGGGCAATCACCAGCACCGAGCGCGTGTACGTCCACACCTGCACCTCCGACCACCGGGCCGCACTTGCAAACTACAAGGCACGCGGCTTTTCAGTTGAGCGTACCGAAACGCAGACAGAGACGATTCCCGACGCGGGCGATCCCATCTGGTGTTCCTCGCGCTACTACCGATCGTTGCGGCAGCCGTGAAGCACGGTGCGCCTACTTCTCCGCCGGAACCCTGCCCCGTTGCCATGGCCACGCTCCGACTGTCACATTCCGACGCTGGAAGCTGATCAGGGTCAGAGCAAAGAAGACCACTGCCACACTCAGCAGGATCAGCACGTCTGATGTTTTGGCGCCGTCGGTGAACGCCGTCGCGCTTGAATCGAAGTAGGTGAACAGCGAATAGGGCTTGATTCCTTCGAGCGAGTTCACCATGTTTGCAATGTTTTCGCCGAAGTAGCTTGCGATAAGCACGACGGTGGCAATCATCGATGCAATCCGCCGACTTGGCACGAATGCCCCCAGAAACAATGCGATCATGGCGAAGGCCATAGTAATGGGCCAGCCGGTAAGAATCGCGGAGAGGAGATTCATCGGCATCAGAGTTGTATCGTACGATGTCTTGATCGCGGCCAGCACCGCGGCGTTTCCCAGTCCTGCCACGAGCAGAATCACAATGAGGGCAGTGCCGATGGCGAGGGCCTTCACCGAGACAATCTGCCGGCGACTCAATGGCCGTGCCATGATGAGCTCAAGCGTTCCGCTGTCCTCTTCGCCCGCAAGGGTTTTGGTGCTGGTAATAATCGCATAGATTCCGAGGAGTAGCGGCACAAACAGGATAACGACCGACCCGATATACCCCTCGAATGAAGCCATGCTGATGCCCATTGCCTGGTAGATTGACAGGTCGGCCATGTCGGCCATCTGCTCCGCAACTTCCGGGTACACCGTGATGTACATCGCGCCGAACAGAATGAGTCCGATCCCCCACCCGACGACGGCTTTCCATCGAGATCTCAGTTCATGCGCAAGCAGGCTAAGCATGATTACCTCCATTGTGTCCCCGGCCGTAGAAGGCCAGAAAGACCTCTTCAAGGGTCACGGGTTGTGTTTCCAGATCTTCGATACCGTACGAAAGCGCCCTCTTCACCACCTCTTCCAAACTATCGCGTACCTCGAGCACGACGAACCGTCCGTCCCGGCTCGTTTCGGTCACGCCATCCATCCTGAACGCATCCGCCGGAGGAGCTGATCGAAGGGTAAGATGGAGCCTCTTGAACTGCTGCTTTATCAGCGTCTCCACCCGCTCGGTCTTGACGAGTTCACCTTCCCGGATAACGCCAACCCGATCACAGACCGCCTGCACTTCCTGCAGAATGTGTGACGAGAAGAATACGGTTCGCCCGTCGGCCTTCACCTCCTGCACCAGCTCCATCACCGTCTGCTGGATCAACGGGTCCAGACCCGTGGTCGGTTCATCCAGCACGATGAGGTCAGGCTTGCTCATAAATGCCGCCACAACGCCAATCTTCTGCTTGTTGCCCCGCGAGTACTCTTTGATCTTTCGAGACGGATCCAGATCAAGGCGTTCGCAGAGCTCGTTGCGGAAGGAAGGCCCCACCTCCCGGTGTTCCAGGGACGCCAGCGTGGAGAGGAAGCGTTTCCCCGTCATCTCCTTGTAGAGACTGAGTTCCCCGGGCAGATATCCGATGCGACTGCGAATCTCCACACCGTCGCTCTTGCAGTCCAACCCGAACACGGATGCCGTCCCCTGTGTTGGTCGGATAACGTCCAGCAGCACCCGCTGCGTCGTTGTCTTCCCGGCGCCATTCGGGCCGAGAAATCCGAACACCTCACCTTTCTCCACGAGCAAGTTAACATCCCTGATGCCACGATGCTTGCCGTAGTAAACGGTGAGGTTGCGGGTCTCAATCACGTGCTCTGCCACAGGCGGCCTCCTTCTTCCATCCGGCCAATTTCCGTATTGTACCAATTATACAGTACAATAGATCTTCGGTGTCGGCAAGCGAAACCGAAGAGATCGAGAGGCATTCTCATCGGGCACCGCGCGCGGTATCCTCGGGGCACATGAGTACTGGAATGATTCAATGAACATGGTTCAGAGGTGGAAACGCTGGGCGCAGCATCTCCGGTTGCAGACCATCGCTCTCTCCTGCGCCTACAAAGATCCCATGACCCCGTGGTACGCAAAGCTGTGGGGTGCATTGGTCGTGGCCTATGCGCTCAGTCCGATCGATCTTATTCCTGATTTCATACCGATTCTCGGATACCTCGATGATCTCATTCTGATTCCGCTCGGAGTTGCGCTGGCCGTCAAGCTCATTCCCGGGGATGTCATGGACAGGTGCGTGGAGGAGGCACGAGCACGACTGCAAGACAAGCGGCCCGTCAACTGGGTGGCGGGTGGCGTCATCATCGCAATCTGGATCATCGTCCTCGGCTGGGTGGTGTATACCGTCTTCATCGCGTAGAAGAAGGCTCGTTTGTTCCTGGACCTAAAATTCGGTCTCGAATGATCCGCGGCTTCCGTGATAGGTGCCGAAGTCGTCGGTTCCGTCGGGACCGTAAGCCACGATGACCTTGTAGGTGGACCCGGGGACGAGTGGTTTGTCCAGTGCATCGCCCGAATCAAGCGGAATCGTGAAACTGATACTCGTCACGCCGCCGATCTCCGTCCCTTCAATGTTGGAAAGATCATCTGTTCCACCGTTGTCCACATCGGCTCCGTGCCGCACCTTTCCAATTCCGAAGTCGTCCCGCAGGAAGACCTCTCCGTCCGCCACGTAACCGATGATGATGTCGGCATCCGCCATCTGACGCGAGGGGTCAAAACCCACCGCAATCCAGCCGGTAGTAGCCGCGGACATTTGGACTGAGATTGCGTCGCCATCAACCTTCCACTGGACATTCACTCCAGAAGCAGACGCGCTCGAGTAACCTTCCATCGTCTCAACCACCGCTGCGCCGGCACCGGCGCCCGGCTCGACGGATTCGCTCTCACCGCCCCCAAATGCAGCGGCGGAAGACATCAGCAATACGAAAAAAGCACCAAGGATTCGCTTCACGTGGCCCCCCTTACAGGACGTGCTACCGGAGGAAAGTACTACCGGCCACTCGCCGCGGCAATATGTTTCGCACCGACGTTACACAGCGCCGCAACGCCGCACCCAATCATCTGTCGCCTGCGCCGACCGGCCCGCAAGCTCCGATGGCCCGCTGCGCCGTCTGCGTTGATCGCAGCTGCCTTGGTCCTTCTCAATTCCTGCTTCTTTCTGCCGCGGCTTCAGAATCACCCGGTTTCCAGATTCGAGAAAAAATCTTCAACTTCGTTCCGAAAACGAGCCCGTAGGTCTCGGGCGTCATCCAATACAATGTGAATCTTCCGACGATCGAGTGTCGAGCCATAGGCATGCCTGAACACGTGCCGAAACCCACGGAGGGAGTCAAGCAAACGGAACGTCTCGCCGGAAATGACATGCGGTCGAACGCCGGGGACGGCTATGGTCATACGACGCAACAACTCGATATGATATCCGGCGCTGTTGTCTACATTGTTCTCGAAAACCCTGGCGACGAGCACAAGCATATCCTCGTATGCGCAGTAGAGGTTATGAAGCTGAAACCCCAGGCTTTCGATACCCGCAGGCCCTTCTTCCATCACGCGAGATTCTACCAGATCATGAATGACATCGATTTGGTCCAGCAGGGCTCGCGCTTCTGCCGTGAATACTACGTGCAGCGATTCTTCCACAGGACCCCCGCTTGCCGTATTGATGCCCCGAATGGACATCTGTCCAGTTCAATCAGATCGACCTCGCGCAACAGTCTACCCTCAAGATGAGACTTGAGAATGAAATAGTCTCGCGGATCAATAGAATCAACGGCAACATCAACGTCCGATTCCGGACGAAATCGATCGGGTGCAACAAGTGACCCGAATATTATTGCCCTTCCCAGTGGAACGGGTGCGTCCTCAAGCGCCGAGAGAAGCGCGGAAAGGACGGCCGTTCGAAGCTCCTCGCGCTGGATTCGCGCCATCTGAAGAGATTTGTCCAGAATCTGTGTCGAAAAGCTATGTGTAGCCATCTTCATGAGTCTATCATACGACCACACTCTAGCACGATGCCAATGCAGGACACGTCGATTGTGCCGGTGCTCGTGCCCTACCCCCGCTCCCGAACGCTTTCAACCCGCCCCGCGAACTGCTCGGTTTCCGTTCGAACCTGCCGGACGAAACTGTTGTCGTCAACGGTACCGAGGGCGGCGGTCATCTCTTGCCCGTTTCTATAGGTCGCCCGACGGAATGGATTGGCATAGTCTTTGGCCCGACTTGAATAGACCCGATCGCGAACGAGTTCCTGAATGGCTACTGCCTGATCAAGAAAGGTACGCCATTGCGGAAGATCCGGTGTGTCCGACCCAATGAGCATCGCGTGGACGGCGTAGGCATGTCGTTGCTTCTGCGATGGATAGCGATCCCACAGCTGATCGTACCGCTCGTGCACGGCATCCCAGGAGGAGAGCGCCTCGGACCGGATGTCCAACCGAAGAGCGTCAACCTCCCCTTCAGGGACCAGCTGGCCACCCAGATTCACCCACTCGGTCACCCTCGGACCGTGCAGCAGCTCGCACATGTCGGCATAGTCCTGCTTCGGATGTTCCTCCAGATAGGAAAGAAGGTTCTGCGCGGCAT
>DAOWMR010000199.1 GCA_030642995.1 Spirochaetales bacterium | reverse complement strand
CTCCGGGAGGACCTTGGCCTTACGGGAACCAAGGAAGGGTGCGGGGCCGGGGAATGCGGCGCGTGCACTATCATCATGAATGGCAATGCCGTGCAGTCGTGCATGGTTCTTGCCGCTGAAGCGGACGGCGCCGAGCTCGAAACTATCGAGGGTGTCGGCAATAATGATGAGCTCTCGACGTTGCAGGATTCGTTTCACCGGCACCATGCGGTCCAGTGTGGATTCTGCACGCCGGGTATGATCATGTCGGCAACGGATCTTCTGCGGAGGACCCCGCATCCGTCCCGCGAAGAAATCAAGGATGGCATAGAGGGCAACTTCTGCCGATGCACCGGCTACGAACAGATCGTTGAGGCAATTGAAGACGTGGCCGGAACGGAGGACAGCGATGCTTGAAAACACTCCCGTTGCTGAATTGAAACAGGTTGGTCAAGAAACACTTCGGATTGATTCCAAGATCAAGGTCACCGGCCAAGCCGAGTATGTGAGCGACATGGTGATGTCCGGAATGCTGTACGCTCGGGTCAAGACGAGCCCGTTTGCTCGCGCAAAGATCAAGAGTATCGACACGAGCAAAGCCGAGGCATTGAGTGGCGTTCGAGCCGTGGTGATCGGCAAGGAACTGGACTACAAGCTCGGTCTCTATGTCGTTGACAAGGATATCCTCGCGAAGACCGAAGTACGGCACTACGGGGAAGCTGTTGCGGCGGTCGCCGCCGATACTCTGGAGATCGCCGAGAAGGCCGTTCAACTGATTGAGGTCGACTACGAGGAACTCACCCCGGTGCTCGACTCCCTCGAGGCGATCAAGAAAGATGCTCCGCTGGTCCATCCAAATCTCGGTGACTACTCTTATATGGAGTCGGCCTTCTCTCCGCAGCCGAATACCAACATCGCGAACCTCACACGTGTGCGGAAAGGTGACATTGAAAGCGGCTTTAAAGAGTCCGAGTGGATTGTTGAGCGAGAGTATACCAACCCGTCCGTACAGCACGTGCCTATGGAGACCCATGTAGCAGTAGTTCAGTGGGGCCACGACGACCAAGTCACCATCTGGTCCTCGGCACAGTCTCCATTTACGGTAAGAAATCTCTTCTGCAACGCGTTCAAGCTGTCGCACCGGAATGTGCGCGTCATTGTGCCGTATGTGGGTGGCGGTTTCGGCGGTAAAGCAGGTGTCGGCATAGAGCCGCTTGTTGCGGTTCTCTCGAGGAAGGCCGATGGGCGGCCGGTTAAGTTCACCGCCACCCGCGAGCAGGAGTTCAGTCTTGTGCCCTGTCGCAGTGCGCTTACCTACCGCATCAAGACCGGCGTCTCCAAAGAGGGCAAGATCCTGGCGCAGGATATGACCATGTACTGGGACTCGGGCGCCTACGCGGACTATGCGGTGAACGTCACCCGTGCCTCGGGCTACTCTGCCGGCGGGCCATATGACATCCCGAATGCCAAGGTGGACTCATACACCATCTACACCAACAAGCCGTACGGCACAGCGTACCGGGGATTTGGACACGTAGAGTTTTTCTGGGGGCTGGAGCGGCACATGGACCTGGTGGCGGAGATCGTCGGGAAAGATCCGCTTGAGTTCCGCAAACTCAATGCGCTCAAACCCGGCTCCTTGACACTGACCGGTGAGAAGATCACTGAGAATCACGGCAGTGTCACCAAGTGTCTGGATGCCGTCGCGAAATCAATCGAGTACGGCACGTTAACCGAGAAGGAAAAGGCCCGGGAGAAGAGAACCGGCATGAAAATCGGTAAAGCGATCGCATCGTTGCACAAGGCACCCGCGATGCCGACGTTCACTTCGACTACGGTCGTCGTGAAGATGAACGAAGATGGAACGGTCATCGCAAATCTCTCCCTGATCGACTACGGACAGGGCACCTACACCTCCATCGCTCAGATCATTGCCGAGCGGCTTCGCTGCCCGGTGGAGAAGGTCAAGATTGCCTTTGAAACGGACACTGATCGCGATCCCTATGATTGGCAAACGGTTGCATCAAAGGGCCTCATCTTGAGCGGAAATGCCGCGATCATGGCCGCCGACGACCTGCTCGAGAAAGCGTACGGCGACGCTGCGCAGGTCCTCAGAGCAAACACTCGTGATATGGATCATGACGGCGAAAAGATCTACGTAAAGCACCACAAGGAGTCGTTCGTTACGTTCAAACAACTGGCAATCGGCTACGCTTATCCGAACGGCAATTCCATTGGCGGGCAGCTGATCGGTGTGGGTCGCTACATTGCACAGGGACTCTCGAACCTGGACAAGGAAACCAGCCAGGGTCTGCCTGCGCTGGACTGGACCTATGGCGCACACGGTATGATCATTGAAATCAATGACAAGACCGGCGAATACAACGTACTGAAGATTGCTTCCTCCTACGATGTCGGGAAAGTAATCAACCCCGACGCGGTCCGCGGTCAGTCCATCGGCGGAGTGATCCAGGGGCTCGGCACGGCAACATGTGAGGGATACATCTATGACAAACGTGGCCGGTTATTAAATCCGTCGTTCACGGACAACAAGATCCCGACGGCTCTTGACATCCCGCTGGAGATTGAGACAATCCCCATTGAAACGCCCCAGCTTGACGGTCCGTACGGCGCCCGGGGCGTGGCCGAGCACTCGATGATTGGTGTTGCCGCCGCTCTCGGGAATGCCATCCGGCACGCGACCGGCGCCAGGCTCACGCACATGCCGTTGCGCTTTGAGGATGTGTGGCGGGCGCTGCAGAACAAGGAACCCGTGGACAAGTGGATCACCAAAAGCCCCTGAGGACTGCCGGCAATACGAGGTGAAGTATGTGCGCCTACGCGGAGGACCAACATGAAGTTTCCGGGTATCAAGGTAGGCAAGGTCTACACGACCCGTCACACGGTGACTGAAGCGGACACCTTCGGGAATCATCTCCCGGATGATGTTCAGTCACTCCTCTCATCTCCCGGACTTGCAGGCCTTATGATCCACGCAGCGTCCACCCTCATAGATCCTCTCCTGCCGGATGGGTTCATGTCTGTCGGGAAGAGCATCACCATCACGCATGAACACCCGAGTGTCGTCGGGGCCACCGTTGATCTCACGGTGACCATCTTAGAGTTCGACGGCTACCACGTGGCGCTCGCGATGACCGCCAATGACGAATCCGGACTCATCGGTACCGGCACCCACGTACGTTCAATCGTGAACAAACAGTGGCTGCAGGTACGAATCCACCGCCGGTTGGAAAACCTCTGAACCGTGCCCACAGAGACGCCCCTCTCCATTGATTGCGTCATCCCGGCGGCAGGTCTCTCTAGCCGCATGGGCTCCCACAAGCTCCTGGAGGAATTCGGCACGCATCCCCTCGTCTACTGGGCGGTGCATCATGCGATTCTGGCCTGCAGGCGGGTGATCATCGTTCTCGGACACGACGCCGGTGCAATCCAGGCAGTTTTGCCGCACGAGGATCGGTTCACCGTCGTCACGAACACTGAGTACGAACGCGGCATGCTGACCTCCATCGCGCGCGGGGCCACTGAAGTCCAAAGCGACCGCTTCTTCGTGGCTCCGGCCGACATGCCATTCCTGCGTCCGGAGCTCTTTCGCACCATCGCCGCCGCGGTGGACGATGCCGTGCCGTGCGCCGTCAGACCCGCGGCCTGGTTTCCGAACTATCACGACCAATCGGGACACCCGGTTCTCATCAGTTCCTCGGTGGTGCCGGCGCTGGCCGCAGTGACGGCAGGCAAGAACACACTCGGGGTGCCGCTCGGATCCATGCACAAATTTCTGGACAGCTACACAACGATGATGGTGCCGGTTGATGATGACGGATCAATCATAGATATTGACACAATGGATGCATTGCGGCGTTACGCCGATTGTGCTCGGGAGCTCAAGCCGTGAAACGGATGCTCGTCCTGGCATTTCTGGTCCTTGCGACAGCCGGAGCCCACAGCCAATTGCCGCCCCGGGACATCGCAGTGCCCGAAGCACAGGTGAAGGACGTTTTCTTCGCGTACGTCGTTGGGATCCTCCTTCAGGATGAATCCCTCGATGTGGATGGTGAGACCCTGCTTGCCATGTTCCCCGAGTTCGCCGACGGCAGCGGTCAGGTACCGTTTCACGAGATGACCCGCATGGTGAGAACACCGGGCTCGCGAGGCGCCGAGATCATTCTGGAGCTGAAAGACTCACTCAGCTATCCGGTCCCTGTAGACATCCTGGGCTACCATCCCGGCTTGGTGATTTCCTCGCCAAAACTGGTGTTTGACGAACGCGAGTACGTCTCATCGGATCCTGATTTTGGTGCAGTGTGGCTGGAGTGGCTCCGGCACGGAGAGCTTACGTTTGACTTTGTTGGTTGGCTTGATGTGCTCCTTGGATCCTGGGTGGATGACGTGAGTGTTCAGCTTCTTGCGCTCGCGGAATATCAGGACAGGTGGTACATCCTGTTGGGTGGCGACACCCCCAAAGGCGATTGGATCACCGGGGTCTACGATCTGCAGTCCAGTAGAATCGTTGTTCGGCCGCCGAAAGCGCTCCGTTCGCTCGGCGCCGAGCTCGCCGGCGCCGGGCCTCGGCTCTCTCGCGGTGAAGCGCCCGACGAATAGTCCGCTGTAAACCGACATTGTTGTGTGATGCCGCCGGCTGATGAGTGGCCAGGTTCAATCCCGTTGTGCTGTTGATACAAATGAGGTTTCACTTTGAAAGAGCGATTTCAACGCGGCAGGGTCGTTGCCGTTTCGGCTGCGCACCTGTTCCACGATGTGTATTCATCGTTCCTCTCTCCTCTGCTTCCGCTTCTCGTTGAAAAACTCGGAATTACGCTGTCCATGGCAGGAATGCTGGACGTGGTCAAGAATTCCCCTTCCTTGTTCAATCCGTTCCTGGGTTTGCTGGTTGACCGAGTTTCCGTGAAGTACTTCGTGATTCTCACGCCGGCGGTGACAGCGACTATCATGAGTCTCATCGGCGTTGCACCCAGCTATGCCGTGCTAGTCATCATGGTCTTCGTCATGGGGGTCAGTTCAACACTGTTTCACATCCCGTCTCCGGTGTTGATCAAGAAGTTCTCAGCCGACAGAACCGGCAGAGGGATGAGTTTCTACATGTTGGGCGGAGAACTTTCGAGGACCTTCGGTCCGTTGATCATCACCGGCGCCGTCACAATCTGGGGTCTTGAAGGTACGTGGAGGTTGATTCCCGTGGGGCTGGCCGCCTCCATTGTGCTGTATTTCGTCCTGAGGGAGTTCCACGGAGACGAGAGTCCGTCACACGAACGCGAGAGGGTGAAAGCCGGAGCCGCCGTCAGAGAATTGGCCCCGCTGCTCTTCTCACTCGGAGGGTTCCTCTTCTTCACGATGGCGGTAAAAGTTGCCGTTACTCTCTATCTCCCGGCATATCTGGTTGGTCAGGGCAAGACCCTCATGTCGGCAAGCCTCTTTCTCTCCGTATTGCAACTCGCCGGCGCGGCCGGGACCCTGTTCGCAGGATCAATTTCAGACAGGATCGGGAGAAGGACCACTCTTCTGGTCTCCGGTCTGGCATGCCCGATACTCATGTGGTTGTTCCTGGTATCAGGCGACGCATTCGCAATACCAATCCTCGCGGCGTTAGGGCTTTTTCTCTTTGCTCCCGGTCCGGTCCTCCTCGCCCTCGTGCAGGACACCAATTCCAATTCTCCTTCGTTCGCAAACGCCATGTACATGACGATGAGTTTCATCATCAGATCGCTGATGGTGTTTCTTGTCGGACACTTCATTGGAAGGATCGGTTTTGATGCTACCTACAAGATCTCGGCCGTCTGGGCGTTGGGAGTCCTG